>WFNX01000130.1 GCA_015488375.1 Mariprofundaceae bacterium
GCACAATACCCAGCAGACCGCACATGGCGCGAAACTGGCGTGCCAGCGTGCACACATCCCGCCCCTGATCCAGGCTCTTGTTGATCTGACGCGATACATCGAACACTACCGCCAACGCTTCCGGCGTATTGAAATCGTCGTTCATCGCCGCGCAGAACGATGACGGCAACTGCACCATATCCGCATCCACGTCGCCTTCAGGCAGGCGCCGCATTGTTTCATACAAACGGTCGAGCCCAGCCCTGGCCGTTTCCAGTGCCGTATCGGAGAAATCCAGCGGCGAACGATAATGCGTGCCCAGCATAAACATGCGCAGCACTTCCGGATGAAAACGCTCGGTCACCTCGCGAATCGTGAAAAAGTTGCCCAGCGATTTGGACATCTTTTCGGCATTAATATTCACAAAGCCGTTATGCAGCCAGTAGCGTGCAAAGCCTCCGTGATTGGCGGCCACGGCCTGCGCGATCTCGTTCTCATGGTGCGGAAACTTCAGATCCATGCCGCCGCCGTGAATATCGAAGGTTTCGCCAAGATGCTGGCAGCTCATGGCCGAGCACTCGATATGCCAGCCCGGTCGCCCCGGCCCCCAGGGCGAATCCCAGGCCGGCTCCCCTGCCTTCGCCTTTTTCCACAGCACGAAATCCAGCGGATCTTCCTTGTCCGCATCTACCTGCACGCGGCTGCCCGCCTCCAGTTCATCGATATTCTTGCCGGACAGGCGGCCATAACCCTCAAAGCGGCGCACGCGATACAGTACATCACCGGATGCGGAGACATAGGCGTAGCCGCCGGCTTCCAGCGCCTGAATCATGGCGATCATCGCTTCCATATGCGTCGTGGCGCGCGGCTCGACATCGGGCCTGAGGCAGCCCAGCGCATCGGCATCCTGATAAAAGGCCGCAATCATCTCTCCGGTCAAGGACTCGATCGAAATCCCGCGCTCGGCCGCACGCCGGATGATTTTATCATCCACATCGGTGAAATTGCGCACATAGCGCACCTCATAGCCCAGTGCCCCAAGCCAGCGATAAATAATATCGAACACGACCATGACCCTGGCATGACCGACATGGCAATAGTCATAGACCGTCACGCCACAGACATACATGCCGACCCGGCCCGGCTGCAAAGGCTCAAACCGTTCTTTCCGGCGCGTCAAACTGTTATAAACCACCAAACTCATGCTTCCAACCGCCCGATCACATCCTGCAGGCGTAATCCTACACCCTCGGCACCGAGAAAATCGACCACGGCGCGCATTTCCGGTCCGTGCGCCGCCCCGGTCAGGGCCAGCCGGAGCGGCATGAACAGGGCACGCCCCTTGCGCCCGCTGGCCGCCTTCAGCGCCTGCGTCCAGGCAGCCCAGTCCGCATGCTCCCCGTCCTGCCACAGGGCCAGTGCCTGCTCAAAAAACTCGCGTCCGGCCTCGCTCAGTATTGCTGTATCCGTGATCTGCGCATCAGGCTGCAACAGACGACGATATTCCTCTGCCTGCTCGATGCGCGCCAGATTGCCGCCCACCAGCGCGGCGAATTCGCGCAACCGAGGCAGGGAAACATCCGGGAAAAAGCCCTGCAGGCGTTCAGCCAGCTGAGCCGCCGGCATCGCATGCAACAGGCGCTCATGCCAGCGCCACATCGCCTCATCGGACCAGCGCACGGCAGTCGTGGACAGGGAGGCGGCATCGAAATGCGCAATCAGCGTTTCGATATCCATCGCATCCGGCATATTCGGATGCCCGAGGCGCGCCATGGCCTGCACCAGCGCCTGCGGCAACAGGCCCTGCTCGCGCAATTCGCGCACGCTGGCACTGCCGCTGCGCTTGGATAATTTTCCGCCATCAGCCCCCAGCAGCAATCCGTGGTGGCAATACTGCGGCACGGCATGCCCGAGCTTCTGCAGCAGCCAGACCTGATAGGCGGAATTGGTTAAATGGTCATCGCCACGCAACACATGCGTGATACCGTCCTGCGCATCATCGATCGCATTGGGCAACAGGAACGTAAAGCTGCCGTCCGAGCGCACCACGACCGGATCATCCAGGTCGCGACAGGCAAAACGCACATCGCCACGCAGCAGATCCGGCACGATCACCTCGCCCGCATCCGCATGCACGGCCAGCCGCCAGACAAACGGCTCATGCCCGGCGCGGGCAGCGGCCTCCTCGGCAGACATACCCCGGCAGCGCCCCGCATAGCGCGGCGGCAGCCCGCGCGATGTGGCCAGTTTGCGATCCAGATTCAGCTGTTGCGATGAGCAGAAACAGCGATAGGCCGCACCGCTTTCCGCCAGCCGCTGCAGTGCCCCGGCATGCTGCCGGTGATGCGCCGACTGAAACAGCACCTCGCCATCCCATTGCAGGCCCAGCCATTGCAAATCCTGCCCGATCGCCTGCATATACTGCTGGCCGGAGCGGTCCTGGTCGGTATCCTCAAAGCGCAGCAGAAAACGACCATGATGCCTGCGCGCAAACAGCCAGTTCAGCAGGGCCGTGCGCACATTACCCAGATGCAGGTAGCCCGTCGGCGACGGTGCAAAGCGGGTGACCACCGGTGTTGCGTGATGTGTCTGTTCTGTCATGCCTGCTCCTGAGTGCGGGGCGTGCTCATGGTGTCGTTCCTGCCGCCGGCTGCTCTGCCTGTTTCTGGTCGGGCATGATCAGCACAAACTCATCCGGATGCACATAGCCCAGTTCGCGATGCACCAGTTCCTCCAGCGCCTGCGGATCGTTACGCAGGCGCAGAATCTCCCCGGCCAGCTGCTGCCGCTGCTGTTTCAGCGTCTTCAGTTGTTGCTGCAAGGCCTGCAATTGCTGCTGTTCCTGACGATAGACCAGATAGCCATGATCGGAAAACACAAGGCTCCAGCCCATGTAACCGATGATAACGGTCAGCAGCAACCACGGCAGCCAGCGACGCATGATGTGCGTCCTTACGGCCTGCCCCTGTTAACCGGCGAGACCGAACGCGGCGCGTCCTGCATATTTCGCCTGCGCGCCCAGCTCTTCCTCAATGCGCAGCAGCTGATTGTATTTGGCCATGCGATCCGAACGCGAAGCCGAGCCGGACTTGATCTGACCGGTTGCCAGCGCCACGGACAGATCGGCAATCGTCGTATCTTCCGTTTCGCCGGAACGGTGACTCATCATGCAGCGATAGCCGGCATCATGCGCCATGTTCACGGCGGCAATCGTTTCCGACAGCGTGCCGATCTGGTTCACTTTCACCAGCAGGGCATTGGCAACGCCCTGATCGATGCCCTGCCGGAGAATTTCCGGATTGGTCACAAACAGGTCATCACCGACCAATTGCACGCGCGCACCCAGCCTTTCGGTCAACAGCTTCCAGCCGGCCCAGTCGTTTTCGTCCAGCCCGTCCTCAACGGAAATAATCGGATACTGACGACACAGCGAATCGATCAGCTCAACCATGTCCGCCGCATCCAGCCGACGGTTGCCCTCACCGGCCAGCACATAGGTGCCGTCATGGTAAAATTCGGAAGCAGCCATATCCGAGGCGATGGCCACATCGTCGCCGGGCTTCAGGCCGGCCTGCTCAATGGCTTCGAGAATGACGGTAATGCCTTCCTCGTTGGAGCCGAGATTCGGCGCAAAGCCGCCTTCATCGCCGACCGCCGTCACATGGCCGCCGGCTTTCAATACGGATTTCAGGGCATGAAAGACTTCCGCGCCCATATCCAGCGACTCGGCAAACGATGAGGCGCCGACAGGGGCAATCATGTATTCCTGAAAATCAATGCTGTTATCGGCATGCGAACCGCCATTGATGACGTTCATGCACGGTACCGGCAACAGATTCGCCTGCGCCCCGCCCAGATAACGAAACAGTGATTCACCGTTTTCCGCTGCCTGCGCCCTGGCCACGGCCATGGATACGCCGAGAATCGCATTGGCGCCCAGCCGGCCCTTGTTCGGTGTGCCATCGAGCGCAATCAGCGCCTGATCCAGCCCCTGCTGATCGGCGGCATCCATACCGCGTACCGCGCCGGCAATCTCGCCGTTCACATGCGATACGGCCTGCTTCACGCCCTTGCCGCCCAGTCGCTCACCGCCATCACGCAGTTCCACGGCCTCGCGCGTGCCGGTGGAAGCGCCACTGGGCACCGCCGCACGTCCGAAGGCGCCGGAAGCCAGCCTGACATCGACTTCAACCGTGGGATTGCCACGGGAATCGAAAATTTCACGTCCATGTACTGTTACAATTTCACTCACTCTGTTCTCTCCCTGTCGGCCCCATTGCCGACATCTTTTCTTTTTTTATCAACTGTTCCCGCCATAAACCCGCAAAGGTATGCAAACACCCGTCATTCGTCTATCCACAAGGGGAATATACGGATCAGCACCTGATTCTCGGGATATGTTAAAGGGCCTGCTTCACCACGCCATCAATCTGCTTCAGCGTCGTCAGTACGGCCGGCAAATCAGCCAATGCCAGAGAATTCGGCCCGTCAGACATCGCCCGTTCCGGCTGCGGATGCACTTCCATGAATACGGCGGCCACGCCCGTGGCCACGGCCGCGCGCGCCAGCCCGGGTACGAATTCGCGGTTGCCGCCGGTCGCGCCACCCAGACCACCGGGCTGCTGCACCGAGTGCGTCGCATCATAGACCACCGGCGCCCCGAATTCGCGCATCACCAGCAGGGAACGCATATCGGAGACGAGGTTATTATAGCCGAAACTGGCGCCCCGCTCACACAGCATAATTGCCTCGTTACCAGCGGCCCGCGCCTTGTCCAGCACATGTCGCATATCCCATGGCGCCAGAAACTGGCCTTTCTTGATATTCACCGGCCTGCCGGCCCGCGCAACGGCCGTAATAAAATCCGTCTGCCGGCAAAGAAATGCCGGTGTCTGCAGAATATCAGCCACTTCGGCCACGGCACTCACCTGCTGCGCTTCATGCACATCGGTAATCACCGGCAGGCCAAGCTCATCCTTCACCCGCTGCAAAATGCGCAGGCCCTCATCCAGGCCCGGCCCGCGAAAGCCGTCCTTGCTGGTGCGATTGGCCTTGTCGAAGCTCGACTTGAACACCAGCGGAACCCCGCAGTCATCGGCAATGCGGGCAATCGCCTCCGCCGCTCGCAGCGTAAAATCCTCGCCCTCGATCACGCAAGGGCCGGCCAGCAACACCAGCGGCCGGTCATTGGCAATATGAATATCGCCGACCGTTACCGTCGTCTGCGCCGTCATACGGCCGCCTTCTCCTTGCTCGCACCGACAAAGGCTGCAAACAGCGGATGCGGCGCATAGGGACGCGACAGGAATTCCGGGTGGAACTGACAGGCCACAAACCACGGATGATCCGGCACCTCAACAATCTCCACCAGCGAATCATCCGGCAACGTACCGGCCACAATCAGCCCGGCATCTTCCAGTTGCTGACGATAGGTATTGTTGAATTCATAACGATGGCGATGACGTTCGCGAATTTCCGTCCGGCCATAGGCCGCATAGGCATGGGTGCCTTCCTTCAGCTTGCAGGGGTATCCGCCCAGCCGCATCGTACCGCCCAGATCGCCATCGGCGGAGCGCTGCACACGCGCACCCTCCTGCTCCCATTCCGTCATCAGCGCAATCACCGGATGTTCGGCACGCTCATTGAATTCGCTGCTCGATGCCTGGCTGATGCCGGCCACATGCCGCGCATATTCCACCACGGCCAGCTGCATGCCCAGGCAAATGCCCAGATACGGCACCTTGTTCTCGCGCGCATAGCGAATGGCCGCAATCTTGCCCTCGGTACCGCGCTCGCCAAAGCCGCCTGGCACCAGAATCCCGTCCATATCGTTCAGGCAGTCGGTGCCGTCCCGCTCCAGCGATTCAGCATCAATGTATTCGATTTTCACGCGCACGGCATGTTCCATGCCGCCATGAATCAGCGCCTCATTGATCGATTTGTAGGCATCGGCCAGTTCGACATATTTGCCGACCATGGCAATGCGAATCTGCTGCTCCGGCTCACGAATCCGGCGACAAATATCCTCCCAGACCGACAGATCCGGTTCCGGGTCATCCATACGGAAATGGCGAAGCACGGCCGAGCCCAGCCCCCCTTCACGCAATTTCAGCGGTACGCCGTAGATCGTATCCACATCCGGCGCATCAATCACCGCCTCACGATCCACATTGCAGAACAGGGCAATCTTGTCTTTCTGCCCCTGCGGAATCGGATGCTCGGAGCGACACAGCAATACATCCGGCTGAATACCGATTTCCCGCAGCTTCTGTACCGAATGCTGGGTCGGCTTGGACTTGATTTCACCGGCCGAGGCAATATACGGCAGCAAGGTCAGATGAATATAGGCCGTGTTTTTCTTGCCCAGATCGAAACGAAGCTGCCGGATCGCTTCCAGAAACGGCTGCGACTCGATATCACCGACCGTCCCGCCGATTTCCACCAGGGCAATATCCACATCCTCGGCACGCAGGGAAAGAATCGCATGCTTGATCGCATCGGTCACATGCGGAATCACCTGCACGGTCGCTCCCAGATAATCGCCGCGTCGTTCGCGGCGAATCACCGATTCGTAAATGCGGCCGGTGGTGTAATTGGAACGCCGGGACATCGTGGCATGCGTAAAACGCTCGTAATGCCCGAGATCGAGGTCGGTTTCCGCCCCGTCATCGGTGACAAACACCTCACCATGCTGAAACGGACTCATCGTACCCGGGTCAACATTGATATAGGGGTCCAGCTTCTGCATCGTAACCTTCAGGCCACGTGCCTCGAACAACGCCGCCAGACTGGCTGCGGCTATACCTTTACCGAGTGAAGAGACGACCCCGCCGGTAACAAAAACGAATCTGGTTTGCTTACTCATGACGGGCCGGAACGGTAACAGAAGCACATGCCACATACCACCTTAAAAGCGAAGATAAACACCATCAATCAATCCACCGCCGGGCATTGCGGAACATGCGCAACCACGGGCCATCTTCGCCCCAGTCCGCCGGATGCCAGGAATACTGCAAGGTGCGGAACAACCGCTCCGGATGCGGCATCATGATCGTGAAACGACCGTCACGCGTGGTAAAACCGGTCAATCCGTCCGGTGAACCATTCGGATTATGCGGATAGCGTTGCGCCGGCGCACCATTGCCATCGATATAACGCAGCACCGGCACGGCCGCGGCTGCCTCTGCATCCGAGGCGAACTGCACCCGCCCCTCGCCATGCGCCACCACCAGCGGCAATTTTGAACCGGCCATGCCCTGCAGAAACAGCGACGGTGAATCCAGCACCTCGACCTGCAGCAAGCGCGCCTCGAACTGTTCGGAACGATTGCGCACAAATGCCGGCCAATGTTCCGCGCCGGGAATAATATGCTTCAGGCTGCTCATCATCTGGCAGCCATTGCATACACCCAGCGCAAACGTATCCGTGCGATGGAAAAAGGCATCGAACTCATCGCGTGCGCGGGCATGATACATAATCGACGATGCCCAGCCGCGACCGGCACCGAGCACATCGCCGAAAGAAAACCCGCCACAGGCGACAAGCCCGCGGAAATCATGCAGCGAAACCCTGCCGTCAATAATGTCCGACATATGCACATCATGGCAGTCAAAACCGGCGCGATCGAAGGCCGCAGCCATTTCCACCTGGCCGTTGACCCCCTGTTCGCGCAACACAGCCATGCGCGGCCGCGCGCCACGGTTGATCAGCGGCGCGCAAATATCCTCTGCCGGATCAAACGACAACTCGGCAAACAGGCCGCGATCCGTTGCATCGGCAATGGCATCAAACCCTTCCTGCGCACAATCAGGATGATCGCGCAGGGCCTGCATGCGGAAGCTGGTCTCCGCCCATAGCTGTTGCAGTTTCAGCACATCCTCATCCAGAATCAGCGCACCGGCCCGCCGCAGCCGCAGCTGCCTGTGCGTGGCAGGGCTGCCGATACAATGCGCAACATGCGACAGCCCCGCCCGCTCAAGCTCGGCACACACACGTTCGCGATCGCTGCGGCGAATCTGCACCACCGCCCCCAACTCCTCATTGAACAGCGCGGATACGGCATCCTCACCCAGCCCGTCCAGGCAAATATCCAGACCGCAACGTGCCGCAAAGGCCATCTCCGCCAGGGTCGCAAACAAGCCGCCATCGGAACGGTCATGATAGGCCAGCAGCAGACCCTGCCTGTTCAGCTGCTGAATGGTCGTAAAAAAGGCCTTGAGCAAGGCCGGAGCATGCACGTCCGGTACCGTCTCGCCGATTACGCCATAAACCTGGGCCAGTGCCGAACCGCCCAGCCGGTTGCGCCCCTCACCCAGATCGAGCAACCACAATTCCGTATCCTGCCTCGTCTGCAACTCCGGCGTCAGGGTTTTCCGCACATCCTCTACCGGCGCGAATGCCGACACAATCAGGGACAATGGCGAGGTCATTTCACGCGTTTCGCCATCCTGCTGCCATACCGATTTCATCGACAATGAATCCTTGCCCACCGGGATGGCAATGCCGAGTTCAGGACACAATTCCATGCCCACGGCCTGCACCGTATCGTACAGACGAGCATCTTCACCTTCATGCCCGCAGGCCGCCATCCAGTTGGCCGACAGCTTCACATCGCCGATTTGCGCAATCGGTGCCGCGGCGAGATTGGTCAGCGCCTCGCCCACAGCCATGCGTCCGGAAGCCGGCGCATCCAGCACGGCCAGCGGCGTGCGCTCACCCATGGCCATGGCCTCGCCGGTGACATGTGTATAATCGGTACAGGTCACGGCCACATCAGCCACCGGCACCTGCCAGCGCCCGACCATCTGGTCGCGCGCCACCAACCCGGTCACCGAGCGGTCACCGATGGTAACAAGAAACTCCTTGCCGGCCACGGCAGGCAGCCGCATAACGCGCCGGACGGCCTCGGCAAGATCAATCTCCGCCTGTTGCAACGGCAGCACCGATGCCGGGTGATGCGTCACGTCCCGCGTCATTTTCGGAGCCTTGCCGAGCAATACCTCCAGCGGCAGGTCCACCGGCCGGTTTTCGAACTTCGGATCACTGACCACCAGTCTTCGTTCCTCGGTGGCCTCGCCCAGCACCGCAAACGGACAACGCTCCCGCTCGCACAGCTGTGCGAACAGTTCACGGGATTCAGGGGCAATGGCCAGCATATAGCGTTCCTGCGCCTCATTGCACCAGATCTGCATCGGACTCATGCCCGGCTCCATATTGTGTACGGCGCGCAAATCAATCCAGCCGCCACGGCCGGCATCATCGATCAGTTCCGGCACCGCATTGGACAGGCCGCCGGCACCGATATCATGAATAAACAGAATCGGATTGGCATCGCCGAGTTGCCAGCAACGATCCAGCACCTCCTGACAACGTCGCTCCATTTCCGGGTTACCGCGCTGCACCGAATCGAAATCGAGCGACTCGGCATTGGCGCCGGTATCCATGCTCGAGGCCGCCCCGCCGCCCAGGCCGATCAGCATGGCCGGGCCACCAAGCTGCACAATCAGGCTGCCTGCCGGCACCTCTTTCTTGTGCACATGGCGGGCATCGATATTGCCCACGCCACCGGCAATCATGATCGGCTTGTGATAACCGCGCAGATTGCCCGCCACATCCTGCTCATAGGTGCGGAAGTAACCGGCCAGGTTCGGCCGCCCGAACTCATTATTGAACGCCGCCGCGCCAATCGGCCCCTCAATCATGATGTCCAGCGCAGAAACAATGCGCGCCGGACGGCCATAATCGACCTCCCACGGCTGCTCAAAACCGGGAATGCGCAGATTGGATACGGAAAACCCGCACAGCCCCGCCTTCGGCTTGGCGCCCGTGCCGGTTGCCCCTTCATCGCGAATTTCACCGCCGGAGCCGGTAGCCGCCCCGGCAAACGGCGAGATTGCCGTCGGATGATTATGCGTTTCCACTTTCATCAGGATATGCGTCTGATCCTCATGCGCCCGATAGCGACCATCTGCATCCGGATAAAAACGCCGTGCCGCTGCCCCCTCGATAACGGAAGAATTATCGCGATAGGCCACCAGCGTACCTTGCGGATGCTGCTCATGGGTATGCCGGATCATGGCAAACAGCGAATGCGGCCGGGGCTGCCCGTCAATAACCCAGTCCGCATTGAAAATCTTGTGTCGGCAATGTTCGGAATTGGCCTGCGCAAACATCATCAGCTCGGCATCGGTGGGATTGCGCTGCAGTGCCCGGAAATTCTCCAACAGGTAATCGATTTCATCGTCGGCCAGCGCCAGCCCCAGTTGCCGGTTGGCCGCTTCCAGCGCCGCACGACCGCCCTGCAGAATGTCCACACAGCTTACCGGCTGCGCTTCATGATGCGCGAACAGCTGCTCCAGCGATGCCGTATCCGGCAATACCGATTCGGTCATGCGATCATGCAGGCATGCCGCCGCCGCTTCACGCTGGCCGGCATCAATGCCCTGCAACCGATACACTATGCCGCGCTCCAGTCGCTCCAGCGCCTGCAACCCGCATAACAAGGCAATATCCGTGGCCTTGGATGACCACGGGCTGATCGTGCCGATACGCGGCACCACAATGAACAGCCCGGCCTCTGCCTCGCACGCAAACACATCCGCTGCATGTCCGAGCACATCGGCCAGACGCGCCGTATCCGCATCGACCCAGCCTTGCCGCACTTCGGCCATATGAATCACATGCGCATCCACTTGCGCCGGCGTCACCCCTGCCTGTTGCAGGGATTGCAGTAATTTCCGGCGACGGAAATCGGACAGGGCCGATGGCCCCCGCAGCGTAATCAGACGGGAAGAGATAACATGGTTCTGCATGTCGGCATCCTATAAACTGACCTGCGGAAACCAAGCATAAAAAAAGCCCGCCTGATTTCTCAGACGGGCTTTCAGAAAGCGGAAGCGTTGAATCAGGCCAGCGCCTTGACTCGCGCATTCAACCGGGAAACACGACGCGCCGCCTGATTACGATGAATCAGGTTCTTGCGACCGGCACGATCAATCAATGACTGCGCCTGCTTCAGGGCAACTGCCGCTGCTTCCTTATCGCCGGCATCGACAGCCTGCTGAACTTTCTTGATGGCCGTGCGCATGGCCGTTCTCTGCGAACGGTTTGCGAGGCGGATTTTTGCGTCCTGACGAGCACGCTTCAGTGCAGATGCATGATTAGCCACGTTTGATCTTCTCCTTGCCGTAGCGACCCTGTGTCGCCCAGTGGTGTGAGGCGCGGAAACATAGCGATCTTCCACAGGATGTCAACCACCCGCGTTTTGGCTCGCCCGGGTCTCTTTGCTGTCAGTACGCCGGTGCCGGACATCACAGCGGCAACCTCACGATTGTGAAAAAAAATTATCCGCCTGCTGCTGCGTCTGATCCATGGCCTGCTGTACACGTTGCATCGCCTGCGCCAAATCCTCATCCGCGCCCACCGGAACCGGCTCACCGAATACATACACCCCGCGCGAGAACGGCTGGGGAATATAGAAACGATCCCAGGACCGGATGCGCCAGCAGCGGCTGGTGGCATAGCAAATGGGCACTACCGGCAGGCCGGTCTTCTGGGCCAGCTGTACCGTTCCCTTCTTGACGACTTCCCGCGGCCCTTTCGGACCATCGGGCGTGATGCATAAATGCCTGTTATCTTCCCTTACCGCGCGAATCATCTGCCGCATGGCTCGCGCACCGCCGCGCGTGGACGAACCGCGCAGGGTCGGAATCCCCAAGAGGTGCACGGTATC
>WFNX01000131.1 GCA_015488375.1 Mariprofundaceae bacterium
CGTCATCCACCGGCACGGCCATGCGACATTCCGGACACAAGTGCTTGACCAGATTCTGACTGATGATACCGATTAATGCCGGTGCCAGCAGGTAGGCCGGAATATCCAGGTCCGTCAGGCGAATAATCGTATCCACGGCCGTATTGGTATGTAGTGTGGATAACATCAAATGCCCGGTTAACGCAGCCTGAATACCAATCTCGGCCGTTTCCCTGTCACGCATTTCGCCCACCATCACCACATCCGGATCATGCCGTAACACATTGCGCAGAATACGGGAAAAGGTCATGCCGATTTTGTGATTGACCTGAATCTGGTTGGCGCCGGCAATTTCCGACTCCACCGGATCTTCAATGGTGATAATGTGCTCCGGCAACTGACTGATCGAATTGAGCAAGGCAAACAGCGTTGTCGATTTACCGCTGCCGGTAGGCCCGGTGGCAAGAATCAGGCCGAATGGCTTGCGCATCAACAACCCGAGACGATCAACATCCGTCTGGCGCAAACCGAGCGAACTCATATCCACGGCCATGTCCTTGTTCAGCACACGCATCACAATGGATTCGCCATGGGCATTGGGAATACAGGAAACACGAAACTCGCGTTCGATATTCTGGTAGCGCACCGACATCCGCCCGTCCTGCGGCAGGCGATGAACGGTCACATCCATCCCGGCGAGAATCTTGATGCGTGCCACGACCCGTTTTTCATTCCATTTATCCAGCGTGGTTTCCCGGCGCAGTTCACCATTCACGCGATAGGCCAGTATGGTTGTCCCGGACTGGGGCAGGATATGAATATCAGAGGCTCCCTTTTTCAGGCCATCGAGAATCATATGATTCACCAGACGAACGATCGGCGCGGCCTTGGAGCCTTTTAATGCCTGTCGATCAAATTCCTCATCATACTCCTCATCCTCCCCGGCAAGCTTGAGATGATCAATCTGCAGCCATTCTTCCTCTTCGGCATCACCGAACAGACGGTTGATATGACGTCGCAATTGTGAGGGAACACAGATCACCTGACGAATCCGCTTCTTTGTCTGAAAGCGGATAGCGTCATAAGCTTCAATATTCAGCGGGTCGGACATGGCAATCGTCAACGTCGTTTCATCGGTATCCACCGGCAGAACCTGATAGCGCGTAATCACATCTTCACTCAATTCATTGTAGGCCGCCGGATTCACGGGATATTCATCCAGATCGACAAATGGCAAATGAAACTTGACCGATAAGGCCGAGGTCAGACCCTCTTCGGTGATAAACCCCATTTCGACCAAAATATCGCCCAGCCGTTTATCATGGCGCTTGCGCTGTTCAGCCAGCGCCTTTTCCAGCTCTTCAGAACTGATGTGCCCGGCTTCGATTAACAACTCGCCCAGCTTGACCCGCATGCGCTGCTGCCGGGTCAGTGATTCCTCCAGTTCCTTCTCATTGAGCTTACCATGCTCCAGCAGGATATGCCCCAACGGCACCTGGCTCTCGCGCTGCTTTTCCAGTGCCTTCTGAACCTCTTCCGGGCCGGTAATCTTTTCATCAATCAGCACATCACCCAGCGGGCGGGTGTATTCGATGGAACACACGCCCCGGTGATAAAAATAGATATGCTCATAGTTTGCATCCGAATAGGCGGGAAATGCGTGGAATCCGCTCGGATTCAGTTCATTCTGGCGAATCCAGACCAGAAAGACTTCATCCGTCAGCGTCGTTACCCGCACCTTCACCAGATTTGCCAGGCGTGGTGGTTGCAATGCCTCATCTTTATCCCGCAGGAAGGCAATATAGGCCAGCTCATCCGTATCCAGGTTAACCGTCCGGCCATCATTGCGTTTTAGTTCTACCTTTTTCAGCAGGGGCGAAAAACGACTGATTACCCCCTCTGCTTTTTCACCATCCAGAAAAGCTACGGTTACATTCGTTGCCATCGAAGTCAGCGTGCGTTGTTCTTTTCTGTCGTCCCCCACGGCCATTCCTCCCTGCGATCGTCGAAGAAAGCTGCTCTTTTCCGCCCTGCAGGTAAACCCCTGATGCCGATTTTGTCATGCCGGTCACAATACATGGAAAGACAAGGTAAATAACGCCTTGCCCTGTCGCATTTACTTGGCATCATTTCGCAACGCTTGCCGGGATGGTGGAATTGGTAGACACACGGGACTTAAAATCCCGAGGATGGAAACGTCCGTGCGGGTTCGACTCCCGCTCCCGGTACCAGCGTGCGGCAAACAGGAGGCATCTATGAAACCAGGGAAATGCCTGCGAATCTTTCTGACCGAATCAGATCGTATCAATGGCAAACCTGCCATGGAGGCCGTGCTCGAATTGTGTCACAGCGCCGGCTTACAGGGTGTTTCCGTCACCCGCGGCATTGAAGGAATGGGCATGCATGGCCTGCACTCCGCCTCCTTTCTTTCTCTTGCCACTGACCTGCCATTACTGGTGGAAGCCATCGACAGTCCGGAAAAGATCGATCAGGCGATCGATATCATGCGCCCCTATCTGGGCAATCGTCTGCTGGCTGTCTGGCCGGTGGAAATCATGCGCAGCGGAGATACTGACTCATGCAACTGATTGATATTCTGCATCGTGTGCCGTTGTTCAGCGAACTGGATGACCGGGAACTGGCCTGCCTTGAACGTCTGGTCAAAACCAGTCAGGTCGATAAGAAAAACATTATCGTGCAGGAAGATGACCCCGGCGACTCGCTGTTTATTGTGCTGGAAGGCATGGTGAAAATTTCGTCCTACACGGCCGATGGCAAAGAGGTTGTTCTCGCCCTGCTGGGCAAGGGGGCCTTTTTCGGAGAAATATCCCTGCTTGACCGACAGCCGCGTTCAGCAACGGTTACCACCATGGAACCCACCCGCCTGGCACAAATCAGCCGCCGCGATCTGGATCCCTTGCTGCTTGAGCAACCACAAATTACGCTCAAGCTGTTAACTGAAGTGGTTGCACGTCTGCGCAAGACCAGCCGTGTACTGGAACGTATCAGCAGCATGGACGTGCCGCATCGCCTGTATGCCTATCTTATCGATTTCTGTCAGCGCTTCGGCCAGTTACTGGAAGATGGTAAATACGATGTTGTGTTGCCCACCCATCAGTTGATGGCTGATCAATTGTCCACCAGTCGTGAAACGGTATCCCGAGCCATCAGCATGTTGAAGAAAGAGGGCATTCTGGTGCCCGGCAAACGGCGAGGAAAAATGCAGATCGATGTCGATACGCTCAACGCCATGCTGGACAGTTTCTGAGCCAGGGCAGATATTATTTAAAGCGCAGGGTCAGCATTCGTCCACCGGTCTGCTCGGCCAGCTTCCGGTATGCAAAGCGGGTACTGGAATCATTATCGAAGCCCAGGGGCAAGGTGAAAACCGGTGCCGGAATAGCATGATAATGGATCTCATCGGTAGGCGGTTCATCGCCAATCAGCAAATAGGCCCCGGGTACAGGCGCCTCATGTGCAATGGTTCGGAATGCATGACCAATCGTTTCGTCCGTTCCAATAAACGGAGCCTTCTGCATTAACTGGTCAAACATTTCACCCATCGACCCCTGAAAGGTTCCTGTCCTTCGGTCACCATACCAGCTAACGGCGGACAATCGTTTCCCTGAACGAATGACAATCACCCGCAGAATCGGTATCAGAAATGTCGTCACGCCATGCATCGAACCGGTTGCATCCACCACCAGATGCAGATCCTCACCCGGCAAGTCCCGCAAGCCCTTCACGAACATATCGAAATCATGTTTCGCCTTGCCCTTGTTCAAGCCTGCCGAGGCCAGAATTTTTTCCATCTGCTCCCTGACATCTGTTCCGGCCAGCGTCGTCATTTCTTCCTGCAGTTGTTGGTTGCGTTGTTCGGCTTCCTCAAGCTGCTGCTGCAATTGCTCAAGCTCGCGCCGTGTTTGCTGTGTTTCACCGCCGCCCTGCAGGCGCGCACTGATCAGGATCAGCGCAAACAGAAATACGAAGGCCGCCAGCATAAGCAGCGCCATATCGGAAAAAATTTCATAAAAATTATCCGTCGTATCGCGTTTTCGACTACGCATGGCGATTATCTGCGGCGGGCGAACAATCGACTGAATAATCCCGGACGCACCGACAATGCATAACGGGCATGACCGGCCGCCAGTTTGCGCACCGGATCATCTTCCGCCAGAGACACAAGCTCCTGATGCATTCTGGCAGCCTCCTCACGCAGGCCTTTCATTTCTTCCCGGCTTGCCTGCATCGCCGTATTCAACAATGCCACCCGCTGTTGCAATCGTTCAACACTGGCATCCAGCGCTCGGATATCACGATCATCACTGGGTTCAAGATCGGCAGAGGCATAGACAATACAGGTGCGCAACATCAGATCCTGCAATCCGTTCACCGAGGAATCGGTGATCCATGAAAACACGCGCAATAAAATGCCTCCCAACACGGCACCCATCAGCGTGGTATAAAATGCGACACCCATCCCGTCCATGGCGCTGCGCAAACCGTCAATCAGCAGGTCCTGATTAATGCCAATCTCCCCAAGCGCACCATGCAGCCCGTTCATGGTAATCGTCATACCGAGCACGGTACCGATCAGCCCCAGCGTAATCATCAAATTCCCCAGCAGGGATACAAACTGACTCAGTCTGTGCTGGGCAGAAAATTCCACATCGATCAACGATTCCACATCCAGACGCCCGTTCTGTTCCGAAATCAGACGAAGCGCAGCGATAAAGCGATCGACGACATGTCGGCTTTTACGCACATTGACAGCCGCCAGCCCCTTGCCCTTGATCATCGACTCGATGCGATAGGCACGGAACCATTCGCCCGTCAGCTTCATGGCCTGCATAAAACTGACAGCCACACCCAGGATAAACATACCGAGAATAATCCAGGTAATACGGGTATGATCATGCTGAATAAAGGTCAGCACATTGGCCTGACGATACATCATGACAAACACTGTCATGGAAGAAACCGCCCAAGCCATCCACAGGGCAAACGTATTCAGGGCCCGCTGATCCGCAGCGCGTTGATGAACATTGGCAGCCATCATCCCTCCTTCTTGAATAGCCGGAATGCAACAGGGAAACACCTCACTGTCGACATACTCGCGGCTCCAGAGCCTTCCCTGGACAACTTACGGGATTATAAAAATAAAAACGAAAAAATCATGTCCTTTTCCGGCATGACACAAAAAACCGGCCATGGAGGCCGGTTTTTAAACGAATCCCACGCAGGGCTTATCCGTGCGTACGTCCCTTCTCTGCAACATTTGACAGCACGACCGGCAAAACCAGACCGAGCACGGAAAAGAGAATAAACGCAGGAATGAATGTCTCTAAATGCATATTAAACCAGCCTCCCATGAATTGCTGCGGCAGAGCATACCAGTCGCACCAACCGAAGCAAGC
>WFNX01000132.1 GCA_015488375.1 Mariprofundaceae bacterium
ATCAAGATAATTCCGCGCTGCATGCACGACGCGATGACGCAATATCATCAGCTGCTGCATCTTCGCCCGACGCAGATCCAGATAGCGATATTCAAGGCGGTGCTGCTCACCTGTTTCGCAATCATCCTCGATCGGAAAGGGCGGCGTTTCCGAACGGTTCAGCACCCTGATAGCACTGGCTTTCACCTCGATTCCGCCGGTCGCCAGTTTGTCATTCACGGTTTCCGCTGAACGCGCAATCACCGTACCGATCACTTCAATGACATCCTGCTGTCGCAGGCTGTGCGCCAGCACATGTTCCTGCTCGGTATCCGGATGGACCACGACCTGCACCAGGCCACTGCGATCACGGACATCGAGAAAAACAACGCCGCCGTGGTCCCGATTGGTTTCAACCCAACCGCACAGACGCGCCTGCTGATCGATATGGACAACCCTGAAATCTCCACAATGCGTACGTGGCAACATTGACTACCTCCGGATACCCCCCTTGAACGGGGATGGCGCAGCATACCGATGCCGACCGTTTCAGGCAAAGTCTGATTCACCATCTTCAAGCCAAGCATTCATCATGGCGGCGACAATCGCTTGATTTTCATCCCTTGCAAGGTGTATGGTTAACATAGAGGGAAGATCTATGTTTCATGTCGTTGAAGACCATCATGAACTCGGCAGCGTACTGCAGGAAGTCATGGCGCATGCAGGCCATGAATCCCGGACATTCAATTCCGCCGAAAGCTATCTGGCCCATCTCGATGGCCAGTCATTTGTCCCGCCAACAGCCATTCTGGCGGACTACGATCTTCCCGGCCTTGATGGCATGCGACTGATTCGACGAATCAGAAAAACATTGCCCGAACAAAAAGCGGTAATCATCTACACCGTTGCCCTGCCCGAGCCACCCCGCTCCCTGCTCTGCTACCAGCTGCGCAAGCCCTTTGCCATTGAAACGCTGCTGTCAATGCTGCAGGCATTACTGCATTGCGAGCGGGACTGCCTTGCCAGAACGGCATCCTTCACCCCGCAATGCCGATATGGCCTGGAAAGCCATTGTCCGTTTTATCAACATCACATGAAGCATTGATATGCCGGCTTTCATCGCCGCGCAAGTACCACGCCATGCGAACGGCGTTCCATATCCCCGGCAATGCTTTCGGCCGCCACTGAGGCAATAAACTTCAGGCCCTGCGAGCTTTCCCGGGCATGGTCAATCAACGCGTCGAAGTTGCGGTAAAAAAAGCGTTTGTCCGCCACATGAATCGTGGTCATATAATCGATCTGCAAATCGAATTTCGGCACATCCCCCGGTTCATAGCCCACGTTATACACATTGGAAGCCAGGACCTTCCGATCCCTGGTTGTGATCAGGTCTGCCGCCACCACCATGCCGGGCCGATAGGGTTTGAACGGCGAGGCTGAGAAATAGCCAAAGCGTTTGATTTGCACGCGCAACAGGGCATCAACCCCGGCAAGATCCGGTTTTTTCCTGCGATAGGCCGCCTGTGCCTGCCAGTAGGTCATAGGCAAATCCCGCACCTGATAACCATGCTTCCTTAAACGCCGCTTGATATTCTCGCGCATGCTTTTCAGACAATGCTGATGCAATGCGGGATTGGCCTTGCCATAGGCAATCCGGTGATATTCCCGAACCATCTGCTGGATCAGCCGGGCACTCAGGCCGATAATCGCATACATCGGGTTCTCCCGCCGCACATCAATCTTCGGCTGATCCTCAAATAACGGCATTCCGATGACCCGGAGCGCCGGCTGCGGGCTGGCATGCAGGGCAACCGGCTGCCGGTGTGTGGCACAGGAAGTTAACAACAGCATCAACAAAAACAGCATGCTGCAACGAACATATCCCCCGGATTGACACACGGTCAGCTTCATCGCCCCTCCTTATTCCTGATCAGATATCAAAACCGCTGTAACAATGATAAAATGCGGTTCGATTGATGTGATCTGCAGCACACCCGCCAAACATGGGTTTATATGCTACAATGGGGCTATGGAACAAATGGACTGGATTATCATGTGGCTTGGCCTGGCTCTGACGGGAGCCATTCTTCTAAGTCGCTATCGCAAGGCCGGTACCGGTTTCCTGCTGGGGTTATTCCTGAGCCCGGTCGGCGTATTGATTGCCGCCTTCCTGCGGAGAAAACATCTCAGGCAATTAAACCTGGACGATACGCCATCGCCCAGACTGGTCGAACTGATTCTGCCAAACAGAAACCGCCCGAAATAACCGGGATTACCAGCACTGCTAACCACAACGGCTGACTTGCCATTCCTCAATGGAATCTTGCGCCGACCATAGAACACCTGAAAATAATAGATGTCATCGAACTGCCAATACCACGACCTGACAGGGACAGGCATCAGCTTGCGTACTCACCGCCTGCCTCCGCATCTGGAACCCATACTTCCTTCATCTTGGTGCATGGCTTCCTATTAAACATGGCGTACGCCATTTCTTGCTATTCCTTCAGTCGCTCAATCAGCCTGATTCTGCGTTTATGGATGGGGGTTATCTGGACTCAGCATGGTGTTATGA
>WFNX01000133.1 GCA_015488375.1 Mariprofundaceae bacterium
CTGGCCAAGCAGGTGAACGTACCGCATATCGTGGTATTCCTGAACAAGGCCGACATGGTTGACGATGAAGAGCTGCTGGAACTGGTAGACATGGAAGTCCGCGAACTGCTGGATTCCTATGACTTCCCGGGTGACGACACGCCGATCATCAAGGGTTCTGCGCTGAAGGCACTGGAAGGCGATACGTCTCCGATTGGTGCACCGGCGATTCTGGAGCTGATGAAGGCTGTGGACGAATACATCCCGACGCCGGAGCGTCCGATCGACAAGGACTTCCTGATGCCGATCGAGGACGTGTTCTCGATTTCCGGCCGCGGTACGGTGGTGACCGGCCGTGTTGAGCAGGGTGTTGTGAAGGTTGGCGACGAAGTTGAGGTTGTCGGTATCCGCGACACGCAGAAGACGACGGTGACCGGTGTTGAGATGTTCCGCAAGCTGCTGGACGAAGGTGTTGCCGGCGACAACGTGGGCGTACTGGTACGTGGTCTGAAGCGTGAGGACGTTGAGCGTGGTCAGGTACTGGCCAAGCCGGGATCGATTACGCCGCACACGAACTTCAAGGCTGAGGCGTACATTCTGACGAAGGAAGAAGGTGGCCGTCATACGCCGTTCTTCAATGGCTATCGTCCGCAGTTTTACTTCCGTACGACGGACGTAACGGGTTCGGTGACCTTGCCGGAAGGCACGGAGATGGTGATGCCTGGCGATAACATCTCGATGGAAGTCGAGCTGATCACGCCGATCGCCATGGACAAGGAGCTGCGTTTCGCGATTCGCGAAGGCGGCCGTACGGTCGGCGCTGGCGTCGTTACCGAGATCATTAAGTAAAACGCTGAAACAAGCTGGGGCGGCGGCAGGTTTTTCCTGCTGCCGTTTTGGCGTCACTGGAGAATGGAATGCGTGATTTGTTGGCATTGGCATGTGAAGAATGCAAACGTCGTAATTATACAACAGACAAGAACAAGCGTACGACAACGGATAAGCTCGTATTGAATAAATACTGCCGTTTTTGCCGTAAGCACACACCACATAAGGAAACGAAAATTTCCTGATGGTTAAAGGCCAGTAGCTCAATTGGTAGAGCACCGGTCTCCAAAACCGGGGGTTGGGGGTTCGAGTCCCTCCTGGCCTGCCACTTTGGCAATGAACGGAAGAGGTAGGATATGAGTCGCTTGTCGGATATGCAGAAATTTATGAGTGAAGTGAAGGTCGAGGCCAAAAAGGTCACGTGGCCGGAGCGCAAGGAAACCATTCAGGCCACGATCATGGTCATGGTCATGGTGATCTTTGTGGCATTGTTTCTGTGGGCCGTGGATTCGATTCTAAGCTGGCTCGTACAGAAGGTGATCTGATGGCAAAACGATGGTATGTAGTGCAGGTGCATTCAAGCTTTGAGGACAAGGTGCTCGCTGCGCTGCAGGAGAATATCCAGCGTGCCGGCAAGGAAGATCTGTTTGGTGAAATCCTGGTGCCGCGTGAAGAGGTTGTGGAGCTGAAGGGTGGCCAGAAGGTCACCAGCAAGCGCAAGTTTTTCCCAGGCTATATTCTGGTGGAAATGGAACTCAACGATGAAACCTGGCATATCGTCAAGGATACGCCGCATGTCAGCGGTTTCCTCGGCTCGGCCAACAAGCCGCGTCCGATGCCGCCGCATGAGGTGGAAGCCCTGCGTCGCCAGATTGAGGAAGGCATCGAGCATCCGAAACCGAAAGTCATGTTCGATATCGGTGATACCGTGCGCGTGATTGACGGGCCGTTTGCCTCGTTCAACGGCGTCGTTGAGGAAGTGCTGGAGGACAAGGCCAAGCTGAAGGTCAGCGTATCCATTTTCGGTCGGCCCACGCCGGTGGAACTGGATTACGTGCAGGTGGAAAAGAGCTGATTTGCAGCTGCGGCCATCCGGTCGCGGCCGCACGCTTCACAGAGGTGAGGCACACGACCGCAATGTGCGGGAGCATGGCCGCAGGTCGGCATGCGAATAACGGTGGAAGGCATATTGCCGGACGCCGCATGGAGAAAAAAGAGCAATGGCTAAAAAACTCGATAAAATCGTGAAGTTGCAGGTGCCGGCCGGTGCCGCCAACCCTGCACCGCCGGTGGGCCCTGCGCTGGGTCAGGCCGGTGTGAATATCATGGAATTCTGCAAGGCGTTTAATGCCAGGACGCAGGAGATGGAAAAAGGCATGCCCCTGCCGGTTGTGATTTCCGTCTATCAGGATCGTTCCTTTGATTTCGTTATCAAGACGCCGCCGGCGTCGGTGCTGCTGAAGAAGGCGGCAAAGATTCAGAAAGGCAGCTCGGAGCCGAACAAGAACAAGGTCGGCAAGGTGACGCGTGAGCAGGTGAAAGAGATCGCCGAAGTCAAAATGCCTGATCTGAATTGTTATGACATCGATGCCGCCATGCGCATCGTTGAAGGTACGGCCCGTTCGATGGGCCTGGAAGTCGAAGGCTAGGGGGCGCAATCATGGCAAAATTGACCAAACGAATGAAAGCATGTGCCGAGGCAGCTCCTGCCGAGGCCGTAACACTCGCCGAGGCCGTCAAGGCCGTGCTGGCCCAGCCGGCGGCGAAATTTGATGAATCCGTGGATGTGGCGATCAAGCTGGGCGTTGATCCGCGTCATGCCGACCAGATGGTGCGTGGCTCGATTGCCCTGCCCAACGGTACGGGCAAGACCGTACGCGTGGCGGTATTCGCCAAGGGCGCCAAGGCCGAGGAAGCGAAGGAAGCCGGTGCCGATATTGTTGGCGCGGAAGATCTCGTGGAAAAGGTACAGGGCGGTTTTCTGGACTTTGATCGCGTTGTGGCCATGCCGGATATGATGGCGCAGGTCGGACGTCTGGGTCGTGTGCTGGGTCCGCGTGGCCTGATGCCGAATCCGAAGCTGGGCACCGTGACCATGGATGTGAAGAAGGCGGTTTCGGCCATCAAGTCCGGTCAGATTGAAGTCCGTGTGGACAAGGCGGGCGTGATTCACGCACCGGTTGGTCGCCGTTCCTTCAGCGAGGAAAAGCTGCTCGAAAACATCGAGACCCTGCTGGCCGAACTCAACCGCATGAAGCCGGCTTCGGCCAAGGGACGTTACATGCAGCGCATGTCCGTTTCCTCGACGATGGGCGCGGGCGTCCGCGTGGACGAAACAACACTTTAATGACATCGGGCCCGTCAGGGCCCGGGTCAGATCAGCCGGCGGATTGAGCCGGCCCGGTACGCAGGTACCGAACAGTTCGACAGTTTCTTCAACGCTTTGCGCCGGGAGAGGATGTCGAAAATAACGATCCGTCCAAGACTGCAGGAGTGCGTCAGCACTTAATCGGGTGACTATCCTGCATAGATGGGGTGTAAGCTCACTTGCACGGGTCGAAAGCAAGGGGGTAGATGTGAACAGACAAGACAAGCAACGCATTGTCGATGAGCTGCATTCAGCCTGGTCTGAGTCATCTGCTGGCGTTGTGGCACAGTATCGTGGTCTGACGGTGTCGGAGATGGGAGATCTTCGTCGTCGTTTGCATCAGGCGAATGTGTCACTTCAGGTGGTCAAGAATACCTTGGCCCGCCGCGCGGCAGAAGGCACGGATTTCAAGGCTGCCGAGGCGCTGTTCACCGGTCCGATTGCCATTGCATATGGCAACGATCCGGTGGAAATGGCCAAGGCTATCGCTGATTTCGCCAAGGAGCACAAGGCTCTGGAAGTCAGGGGTGGTGTGCTCGACGGCAAGGCGATGGATGCGGCAGGGGTGATTGCCCTGGCCAAGTTGCCATCGCGCGAAGTCCTGCTGGCCAAGATGCTGGGCAGCATGCAGTCGCCGATCAGTGGTTTTGTTCGTACGCTGGCCGAGGTTCCCGCATCGTTTGTGCGGACACTGGCAGCCATTCGCGATCAGAAACAAGCGGCATAACATTTATTTCTATTTACTTAAAACAAGCAAGAGGAGCTTATTACCATGGCATTAACAAAAGACGAACTGATTGAAGCAATTGAAAACATGAGCGTACTGGAACTGTCTGAACTGGTTTCCGCACTGGAAGACAAGTTTGGCGTTTCCGCAGCTGCACCGGTTGCAGTTGCAGCTGCTCCGGCAGCAGGCGGCGGCGAAGCTGCAGCCGAAGAAAAGACGGACTTCGATGTTGTTCTGGCCTCGGCCGGCGACAAGAAGATCCAGGTCATCAAGGCCGTTCGTGAAATCACCGGTCTGGGCCTGAAAGAAGCCAAGGAACTGGTTGAAAGCGCACCGAAAGCCGTCAAGGAAGGTGTGGCCAAGGACGAAGCCGAAGAACTGCAGAAGAAGCTGGAAGAAGCTGGCGCTACCGTCGAGCTCAAGTAAGCACGCATCTGCGTTTGTTAACGTAAGTGTTGATCCGGTCAACCCCCGATGATTTTGTCATCGGGGTTTGGCCTTTTTCGGTTTTGAAAATTTGAATTTATTGTTTCGAGGGCATTATGGCTAAGCACGCAACATCCAAACGTATCCGCAAGAATTTTGGTAAAATCCAGTCACCGATCGGCATGCCGAACATGCTGCAGCTGCAGACGGCGTCCTACCACGAGTTCGTAGGCTATGGCGAGAATATCAATGACTCCAGGCTGGCGACGGTGTTTCAGAGCATTTTCCCTGTGCGTGATTATACCGGCAATGCCGAACTGAATTTCGAAGGGCTGGAATACAGTCCGCCGCGTTATGATCTGGACGAATGTCGTCGGCGCGATCTGACCTATGCCCTGCCGGTCAAGGTTCGCCTGCGACTGAAAATTTTTGAAACTGAAGGTGAGAAGCGCAGCCGCAAGGTGCGCGAAGTGCGTGATCAGTCCGTCTATATGGGCGAAATCCCGCTGATGACCGAACATGGTTCGTTCATTATCAATGGCACCGAGCGCGCCATTGTTTCCCAGATGCATCGCTCCCCCGGCGTGTTTTTCGGACACGATTCGGGCAAAACGCATGCTTCCGGCAAATTCCTGTTCAACGCCCGCCTGATTCCGTATCGCGGGTCATGGCTGGATTTCGAATTCGATGCCAAGGACAAGGTTAATTTCCGTATCGACCTGCGGCGCAAGATGCCGGTCGGCATCCTGCTCAAGGCGCTGGGTATGTCCACGCAGGAGATTCTGGACCGTTTTTACGGCCGCCGCACCTATCGCCTGACGAAGAAGGGCTTCCAGGTCAAGTTTGATCCTGAAACCTTCCTCGGTACGCGCGCCGCCACGACCATCAAGGTTGATGGCAAGCGCATTCTTGCCGAGGGCAAGAAGTTTACGCGTCTGGCCATCAAGCGCCTGACGGAAGCCGGCGTGAAATGGCTGGATATGCCGCGTGAAGTGATTATCGGCGAGGTCACGGCCGAGCCGGTGATGATCGAGGGCGGTGAAATGCTGCTGGATCACAATCAGGAGCTGACTGAAGATTCACTGCTGGCGCTGGAAGGCGCAGGCGTGAAGCAGTTTGATTGCCTGTTTATCGACAGCTCGGTGCGTGGCCCGTGGCTGGCCGATACGCTGCGCCTGGACATGGTGCAGTCGAAGGAAGAAGCGCAGGTCGAGATTTATCGCATGATGCGCCCGGGTGAGCCGCCGACCGTGGAAACGGCGCGTTCGCTGTTTGACTCCCTGTTCTTCGATGCCTCGCGTTATGATCTGTCCCGCGTGGGCCGCATGAAGCTGAACAGCCGTCTTGGCATCAGCAATGATGAGGTTCCGCTGGAGCAGGGCACCCTGCGCGTGGAAGATATTCTGATGACGCTGGATACCATGCTGGCGCTGCGTGACGGCATCGGCGAGGTGGACGATATCGACCATCTGGGCAATCGTCGTCTGCGCTCGGTCGGCGAACTGCTGGAAAACCAGATTCGTGTTGGTCTGATCCGCATGGAGCGGGCCATTCGCGAGCGTTTGAGTTCCGGCGATCTGACGGAAATGATGCCGTCCGATCTGGTCAATGCGAAGCCGCTGATTGCCGCCGTGCGTGAGTTCTTCGGCTCCTCACAGTTGTCGCAGTTCATGGATCAGACCAATCCGCTGTCCGAAGTCACGCATAAGCGTCGTCTCTCGGCGCTTGGTCCCGGCGGTCTGTCGCGTGAGCGTGCAGGCTTTGAGGTGCGCGACGTGCATCCGACCCATTACGGACGCCTGTGTCCGATTGAAACGCCGGAAGGTCCGAATATCGGCCTGATCAATTCGCTGGCCTGCTATGCCACGGTCAATGAGTTCGGCTTTATCGAAACGCCGTATCGCAAGGTTGTGGACGGCAGGGTAACTGACGAGGTTCAGTATCTGTCGGCGATTGATGAAGGCAATCACGTTATCGCACAGGCCAATGCGCAGGTGGACGAGGATGGCCGCTTTGTCGCCGAATTCGTGCAGTGCCGGAAGGATGGCGACTTTATTATGGTCAGCCCGTCGGAAATCGACTTTATGGATGTTTCGCCGTCGCAGGTGGTCTCCGTGTCTGCCGGACTGGTTCCGTTCCTTGAGCACGATGACGCCAACCGCGCCCTGATGGGATCGAACATGCAGCGCCAGGCCGTGCCGCTGATCCGTTCCGAAAAACCGCTGGTCGGTACCGGTATGGAAGCCGGCGTGGCACAGGACTCCGGCGTCAGCATGATTGCCCGCCGTGGTGGCGTGGTTGAGCGCGTTGATGGCAGCCGCATTGTCGTCAAGGTGAACGATGATGAGCAGGTGGAAGGCGAACCCGGCGTGGATATCTATCGCCTGTTCAAATACCGTCGCTCCAATCAGAACACCTGCTTCAACCAGCGTCCGCTGGTCAAGGCCGGGCAGAAGGTCGAGCGCGGTGAAATCATCGCCGATGGCCCGAACACCGATTACGGTGAACTGGCGCTGGGCCGTAATGTGCTGGTCGCGCTGATGCCGTGGCGCGGTTACAACTTTGAGGATGCGATCGTTATTTCCGAGAAGCTGGTCAAGGAAGATGTCTACACCTCGATTCATATTGAGGAATTCGAATGCGTGGCGCGTGACACCAAGCTCGGTGCCGAGGAAATTACGCGTGATATCCCGAATGTCGGCGAGGAAGCATTGCGTCATCTGGATGAGTCCGGCATCGCCTATGTCGGCGCCGAGGTCAAGCAGGGCGATATTCTTGTCGGCAAGATTACGCCCAAGGGTGAAACCCAGCTCTCACCCGAAGAGAAGCTGTTGCGGGCGATTTTCGGCGAGAAGGCGGCCGATGTGCGCGACACCAGTCTGCGCGTGAAGCCCGGCGAGGAAGGCGTCGTTGTGGACGTGCAGGTCTTTACCCGTCGCGGTGACGAGAAGGATGAGCGCGCCAAGGCCATTGAAGAGGAAGAAGTCGAACAGCTGTATCAGGATAAGGAAGAAGAGCGCCGTATTCTGGAAGCGAACGTGGTAGCACGTCTGATGTCCCTGCTCGTGGGCCAGCAGGCGGCCAGGTTCAAGGGGCTGAAGAAGGGCGCGGAAATTACGACCGCCGATGTGGAAGCCCTGAGCCTGCGCGATCTGGCGGCGGTTTCCGTGGCCGATGATGCCGTGAACAGCCGGATGGCCGAGATTCTGGACAGCCTGGACAAGGAACGCAGCCGTCTGGAAGCGCGTTTCGAGGAAAAGGTGGCCAAGGTGCGCGAAGGTTCGGAACTGAATCCGGGCATGATCAAGGTGGTCAAGGTTTTCGTGGCCGTCAAGCGCAAGCTGCAGCCGGGCGACAAGATGGCCGGCCGCCATGGTAACAAGGGTGTGATTTCGGTGATCGTGCCGGAAGAGGATATGCCGTACATGGCTGACGGCACGTCCGTCGATATCTGCCTGAACCCGCTGGGCGTACCGTCACGAATGAATATCGGACAGATTTTCGAGATTCATATGGGCTGGGCCGCCAGCGGCCTGGGCAAGCGGATTGCCGAAATGGTGGAATCCCGCCGGAAGAGCGAGGATATCCGCAAGTTCCTGCTGGAAGCCTATGCCGAGGATGCGGCTGCATGCCAGCGGATCGAGGCGCTTTCCGAAGAGGAATTGTTCGAACAGTGCGAATTGCTCAAGGATGGTGTGCCGATCGCCACGCCGGTATTCGATGGCGCCAAGGAAGAGCATATCCGTCGCATGCTGAAACTGGCAGGGCTGCCTGAGTCCGGTCAGACAACGCTGTACGACGGGCGTACCGGTGAAGCCTTTGATCGTCCGGTAACCGTCGGGCATATGTATATTCTCAAGCTGCATCATCTGGTGGATGAGAAGATTCATGCCCGTTCCACCGGTCCTTACTCGCTGGTGACGCAGCAGCCATTGGGCGGCAAGGCCCAGTTCGGCGGCCAGCGTTTCGGTGAGATGGAAGTGTGGGCGCTGGAAGCCTATGGCGCGGCCTACACGCTGCAGGAAATGCTGACGGTGAAATCGGATGATGTGCAGGGTCGTACGAAGATGTACGAGTCCATCGTCCGTGGTGATATGTCGTTCGATGCCGGTATTCCGGAGTCGTTCAATGTCATGACCAAGGAACTCAACGCCCTCGCCATTGATATTGATATGGTGAAAAAACCCGCCGAGACTGAAGGAGAATAAGTCATGCAAGAACTTCTCAAGATGTTCCAGAAACCGAGCAGTATCGAGGATTTCGATGGGCTGCGGGTCGGTCTGGCCAGCCCGGAAAAAATCCGTTCATGGTCGTATGGCGAGGTCAAGAAGCCTGAAACGATCAACTACCGTACGTTCAAGCCCGAACGCGATGGCCTGTTCTGTGCCAAGATCTTCGGTCCGATCAAGGATTACGAGTGTCTGTGCGGCAAGTACAAGCGCTTAAAGCATCGCGGCGTGGTATGTGAGAAGTGCTCGGTTGAGGTGATTCAGTCCAAGGTGCGCCGTGAGCGCATGGGCCATATCGATCTGGCGGCACCGGTGGCGCATATCTGGTTCCTGAAGAGCCTGCCGTCGCGCATCGGCCTGCTGCTGGACAAGACGCTGAAGGAGCTGGAGCGCATCCTGTACTTCGAGTCCTATGTCGTGCTCGATCCGGGATTGACCAGTCTGGATCAGTATCAGGTGCTGACCGAGGATGAATATATCGAGGCATTCGAGGAATACGGCGAGGAATTCCGTGTCGGCATGGGCGCGGAAGCCCTGCGCGAGATTCTGCGCAGCATCGATCTGGAAGAAGAACGCCAGAGCCTGCGCGCGCAGATTGCAGCCACGAAGGCCGTGACCAAGCTGACCAAGCTGACCAAGCGCCTGAAAACCGTGGAAGCCATGATCGATTCCGGTAACCGT
The DNA here is from genome assembly GCA_015488375.1 of Mariprofundaceae bacterium. Classification (GTDB taxonomy): domain Bacteria; phylum Pseudomonadota; class Zetaproteobacteria; order Mariprofundales; family Mariprofundaceae; genus J005. The sequence goes on from WFNX01000133.1 coordinate 9,239, forward strand.
CCGGAATGGATGATTCTGGAAGTCATTCCGGTGCTGCCGCCGGAAATTCGCCCCCTGGTGCCGCTCGATGGCGGACGTTTCGCCACCTCCGATCTGAACGATCTGTATCGGCGGGTGATCAACCGCAACAACCGTCTGCGCCGTCTGCTGGAGCTGAATGCGCCGGAGATCATTACGCGTAACGAAAAGCGCATGCTGCAGGAATCCGTCGATGCGTTGTTTGACAATGCGCGTCGTTCCAAGCCGATTACCGGCACCAATCGCCGTCCGCTGAAGTCGCTGTCCGACATCATCAAGGGCAAGCAGGGACGTTTCCGTCAGAACCTGCTCGGTAAGCGCGTGGATTATTCCGGTCGTTCGGTGATCGTGGTCGGTCCGGAGCTGAAGCTGCATCAGTGCGGTCTGCCGAAGAAAATGGCGCTGGAACTGTTCAAGCCGTTCATTTACAGCAAGCTGGAACTGCGCGGCATGGCCAATACAATCAAGGCCGCGAAGAAGCTGGTGGAGCAGGGTATTCCGGAAGTCTGGGATATTCTGGCCGAGGTGATTCATGAACACCCGGTGATGCTCAACCGTGCGCCGACATTGCATCGACTGGGCATTCAGGCCTTCGAGCCGATTCTGATCGAAGGCAAGGCCATTCAGTTGCATCCGCTGGTATGTACGGCCTTCAATGCCGACTTTGACGGTGACCAGATGGCCGTGCATGTGCCGTTGTCCATCGAGGCGCAGACCGAAGCGCGCGCGCTGATGATGTCCACCAATAATATTCTGTCGCCGGCCACCGGCAAGCCGGTCATTGTGCCGACACAGGATATGGTGCTGGGTATTTATTATCTGACGCGCGAGCGTCCGTTCGACAAGGGCGAGGGCATGGTATTTGCATCGCCGGATGAGGTGATGCGCGCCATGGATGCCGGCGTGGTGGCCCTGCACAGCCGCATTGTCTGTCGTATTCGCGGTACGCGTGAGCAGACAACCGTGGGTCGTGCCATTCTGTCCACGATTCTGCCGGAGGCCCTGCCGTTCTCCAGCATCAATCGGGAGCTGACCAAGAAGGAAGTGGCCAATCTGATCGAGCGCTGTTATCGCACGGCCGGTAACAAGGCGACGGTGCTGTTTGCCGACCGCCTGAAAGTACTGGGCTATGGCTATGCCACCCGTTCCGGGGCCTCGTTTGCACTGGATGACGTGGTGATTCCGGAGGCCAAGCGCAAGCTGGTATCGGCCGCTGAAAAGGAAGTGGCCAAGGTGCAGAAGCAGTATGCCGATGGTCTGATTACAGCCGGCGAGCGCTACAACAAGGTTGTGGATCTGTGGACACAGACGACCGATCGCGTGGCGCGTGCGATGATGGATAACCTGGCGAGTGAGGAACTGGAAGGCCCGGACGGTCAGAAGGAAACGGTGAAGACGTTCAATTCCGTATATATGATGGCCGATTCCGGCGCGCGTGGTTCCGCCCAGCAGATTCGTCAGCTGGCCGGTATGCGTGGTCTGATGGCCAAGCCGGATGGCTCGATCATCGAAACGCCGATTACGGCGAACTTCCGTGAGGGCCTGACGGTATTGCAGTACTTTATCTCCACGCATGGTGCGCGTAAGGGTCTGGCCGATACCGCACTGAAGACGGCCAACTCCGGTTATCTGACACGCCGTCTGGTGGATGTGGCCCAGGATGCGGTTATTCGCATTCAGGACTGCGGCACCGAGCAGGGCATCACGCTCAGTGCGCTGGTGGAAAGCGGTGAAGTCATCGAGCCGCTGGCCGAGCGTGTGCTGGGACGCGTATTGCTGGAGCCGGCACTCGATCCGATCAGTGGCAACGAAATCGTACCTGCCGGGGCGATGGTCAATGAGGAACTGGCGGAGAAAATCGATGATGCGGGCGTGGAGAGCGTACGTATCCGTTCCGTGCTGACCTGTGAGGCGGAAGAGGGCGTTTGCGCAACCTGTTACGGACGTGATCTGGCACATGGTACGCCGGTATCGATCGGTGAGGCCGTGGGCGTGATTGCTGCGCAGTCGATCGGTGAGCCGGGAACGCAGCTGACCATGCGTACCTTCCACGTGGGCGGTACGGCATCGCGTTCGGCGGAGCAGGCGCATATTGAATCCCGCTTCAACGGTATTGCGACATTCGAAAATGCGATTACCGTAACCGATTCGCAGCAGGCCAGGATTGTCATTAACCGCCATGCCGAAGTTGTGGTTTGCGACAATTCCGGCAAGGAACTGGAGCGCCATCGTGTACCGTACGGCGCACGTCTGCTGGTTGACGATAAGGGTGAGGTCAGCATGGGCAGCAAGCTGGCCGAGTGGGATCCGTACACGATGCCGCTGATTGCCGAAGTGGACGGCAAGGTGCGTTATGTCGATCTGGAAGAAGGTCTGACCGTACGCGAGCAGTCCGATGATGTTACCGGCCTGTCCAACCGTGTGGTGATTCAGCAGGCGGATGCGCGCAAGGATGCACTGCGTCCGCAGTTGCAGCTGACCGATCCGAAAGATCCGGAAGGCGATCCGCTGGTATTGCCGCGTACCAATACGCCGGCGCGTTACTTCCTGTCACCGGGCGCGATTCTCAATCGCGACAATGGCGAGGAAGTCAAGGCCGGTGATGTGCTGGCGCGTGTACCGCGTGAAGTGGGCAAGACCAAGGATATTACCGGTGGTTTGCCGCGCGTGGTCGAACTGTTCGAGGCAAGGAAGCCGAAGACGCTGGCCTTTATTGCCGAGAAGGATGGTGTGATTTCGTTCGGCAAGGATATTCGCGGCAAACGTCGCGTGTATGTCGAGCCGGATGACGGTTCGGATCCGATCGAGTATCAGATTCCGAAGGGCAGTCATATCACCGTACAGGAAGGCGATCGCGTGCGCCGTGGTGAACGCCTGATGGAAGGCTCGCCTTCGCCGCAGGATATCCTGAAGGTGCTTGGCGTTGAGGCGCTGGCCAACTATCTGACCGATGAAGTGCAGGAAGTCTATCGTCTGCAGGGCGTGAAGATTAACGACAAGCACATCGAGGTCATTGTACGCCAGATGATGCGCAAGGTGCAGATTATCGATCCGGGAGCATCCAGCTTCGTGGCCGGTGAACAGCTTGAGCGCAAGCGCGTGCTGGCCGTGAATCGCAAGCTGGAGGCCGAAGGCAAGCCGCCGGTGAAATTCGAGCCGATTCTGCTCGGTATCACCAAGGCCAGCCTGAATACCGAATCGTTCATTTCGGCTGCATCGTTCCAGGAAACGACCCGTGTGATTACCGAGGCGGCACTGGCCGGCAAGGTGGACTGGCTGCAGGGCCTGAAAGAGAACGTGATTCTCGGTCGTCTGCTTCCTGCCGGAACGGGACTGGCCGCACGCATGGCGCCAAAGCCGGAAGTTGAGGAAGAGGAAGTCGCAACGGAAACGCCGGTGGATGATGAGGTGCTCGAGGAACTGGGTGAAGTGCTCGATGACTCGGGAACATCCCAGGCGGAAGACGAAGCGGCATAACGCTGCACGCGATGGAGTAAAAAGGGCGCCTTGATGGCGCCCTTTTTTGTGCCATGCTATGTGCGCAGGGTTCGGGCAATGAACCGCATTGATTCGGCAAGGAGGTCGCAATGAAGACAACACAATGGATGGGTATCAGTTTGCTGGGGCTGGCGCTGGTCGCCTGTGGCGGCGAGGAAGCGCCGAAGGCCAAGCATGAATCGACGCCGCCGGCTGCGGCAACCAGTACCGTGGCGGTGAAAAAGCCGGAAATGCCGGCCAATCATGAGCAGATCAAACAGGCACTGGCCAGCATGAGGACACAGGCGGCTGATTCCGCGGCCGTGGCCTCTGATCTCAAGACGGGTGAGACAGTGGCGGCGAAGGAAGCGGCTGCTCCGGCAACACAGCAGACAACGACCCCGGCCGCGCCATCGATGCCAAAGGCTGCGGCAAGCACCCCCAAGGTGGCGGCACCGGCAGTGAAGGACGTGCCGGCGGCGGCTGGCGGGGTAATATCGGCTCTGGCTGCCGGTGATGCCGCCAGGGGCAAGGCGCTGGCCCGCAAATGCCAGACATGCCACAATTTCAATGAGCGGAAAAAGGTCGGCCCGGGGCTGCAAGGCGTGTTTGGTCGCAAGGCCGGACAGATGGCCGATATGAAGTACAGTAATGCACTGCAACAGGGGGGCTGGGTCTGGAATGAAGCCAACCTTGCCGCCTGGCTGTGCGATTCGAAGAAGGCCGTGAAAAGTCTGAGCGGGGATGCTGCGGCAACGACAAAGATGCCCGCACAGCGGATTTGCGATGTGGAGCGTCAGGCTGATCTGATTGCATTTCTGAAGACGCTCTAGGCGTTGCGGAACACCCGGGCCTGATGGACATGGCGGATGCATTGTTCATCGAAATTGAAGGCCGGCGTTATGCCTGCATGGTGGTGCGTGCCAGCCGGCGGCGCAGTACGATGGCATTGCGGATCAGGCCGGATGCCTCCATTGAGGTGCGGGCGCCGCAGCGGATGCCATTGTCGCAGATCGAGCAGTGGCTGCATTCCCGTACGGCATGGCTGACTGAGCGTCTGGCGGCATTGCAGCGCCTGCAGGCGAAGTATCCCCGTCCCTGCTATGGCGAAGGGGAACGGCATCTGTATCTCGGCCATCATTATTCGCTGCAATATGTTCAGGCCGGCCGCAGCCATGTGCGACTGGCCGGGCAGCGCCTCATGATTGCCGCTCGTCGTCATGAGGCTGCTGATGTGCGCAGATATTTATATCGCTGGTATCGGCAGCAGGCACGGGAGATTTTCACGCAGCGCATGTGCGCCCTGATCAGGGATATTCCCTGGCTGACAGCGTCGCCGACATTGGCTGTGCGGATGATGCAGCGGCAATGGGGAAGTTGTTCGACAGGCGGAAATATCAATCTGAATCTGCATCTGATCAAGGCGCCACCTGTATGCATCGACTATGTGCTGGCGCATGAACTGTGTCATTTGCGCGAACATCATCACGGGCGTCGGTTCTATGCCCTGCTCGATGAGGTGATGCCGGCCTGGCGCCGGCATCGGCAGCAATTGAACGAACTGGCCTGCGCCCTGTTGCAGGATTAACGGTCGGCACCCATGGTTCACGGCGAACGGCTGAATGTGTACACGCATATGCTCGGAACGGCGCTGGCCGTTGGCGGGATGGTGATGCTGATGATCAGGGCGATACTGACGGGGGATGTGTGGAAAATCGCCAGTGTCAGTATCTATACGGCAACCCTGCTGCTGCTCTATCTGTTCTCAACGCTGTATCATGGCATGGCCGAAGGCCGGGCGCGGCGGGTGTTGCACAAGCTGGATCATATTGCCATTTATCTGCTTATCGCCGGCACCTATACGCCGTTTACCCTGGTAAGCCTGCGCATGAGTAGGGCTGGACGTTGTTTGCCGCTGTCTGGGGGCTGGCCCTGCTGGGGATCATGCTTGATTTGCGTCACCGGGCGGGACTGCGCTGGCTACAGATGACGATTTATCTGGTTATGGGCTGGCTGGTGGTGCTGGCCTGGCCGCAGTTGCTCGCGGCATTGCCGGCCGGCGGCGTGATCTGGCTGGTTGCCGGCGGCATTATCTATACGCTGGGCACGATTTTTTATGCACTGGATGCGCGCCTGCGCCATGCGCATGGTATCTGGCACATGTTCGTGCTGGCGGGCAGTGTCTGCCATTATATGGCCATCTTTGTTTATGTTATATAAGTCGCGGGACAGGCTTTCCAGGCATTCGTCCCGTCTCGTGGAAGCAATACGGCTTAACGACGTGCGAACAGCAGCAACAGGCCGGCGGTCAGCAGAAAGCTGCCGCTGATCCATGCCCAGGGAGCCATGGTGCCGGCGGCGTAGGCGGCGAGAAGTGCCATGCCGGCGCCTCCCATCAGGCTGCCGCCCCATGCATGCGAGCTGCGAATTTCTCCGCCAGCCATTGCATTGCCGCCCTGGCGTTCCTCAAGCAGGGACTCAAGCTTTTCCGGCAAGGCGGCCCAGCGATACAACTGGCTGCGTACATCCTCGGCCATGGCCTCGGCGCGTCCCAGCGGCCCCATATGCCGCGTCACCCATTCGGAGACCAGCGGCTTGGCCAGCATCCAGATATTGGCCTGATCCGCCAGTTCCCGCGCCACGCCCTCGATCACGACCATGGTTTTCTGCAACAGCAGCAATTGCGGCTGCGTTTCCATCTTGAAGCGCTCGGTGACCGAAAACATCACCAGCAACAGCTCGGCAATGGAGATCTCACCCAGCGGCCGGTTGAAGATCGGCATGGCGACCTCGCGCAAGGCGTCCTCAAAGGCCGACAGATCCGTATCCGGCGGTACAAAGTCGGCTTCCAGATGCACCTCGGCGGAACGCCGGTAATCCTCCTGCAGGAAGGCCAGCAACATATCGGCGAGGTAGCGCCGCGTCTTCATATCCAGCCGGCCGACGATACCGAAATCCACCAGCACGATATCACCATTTTCGGCCACAAAGATATTACCCGGATGCATATCGGCATGGAAATAGCCGTCGATAAACACCATGTGGAAAAACAATGTGGCCGTGCGCTCGCACAGTTTCAGGCAATCATGGCCTTCGGCGACGAGCTTGTCCTTCTCGTCAATCGATGTGCCGGAAATGCGCTCGGTGGTCAGCACCTCCGTGCAGGTGTAGTCCCATAATACATCCGGCACATGCACACCGGATACCTGTGCGAAGTTTTCGGCAAAGCGACTGGCATGGGCGGCTTCGGCGCGCAGGTTCAGTTCGCCGCGGATCGTGACGGCGAACTCCTCGACAACTTCCGGCGCCTTCAGCCGCCGATATTCGGGGAAATAGCGGTCAAACAGCGAGGCCAGCAGCTTCAGGATGGCCAGATCCGCCTCGATGGTGCGGTCGATGTCCGGCCGGCGCACCTTCACGGCCACGGCCCGGCCATTCTGCAGTTCCGCGAAATGCACCTGGGCGATCGATGCCGCAGCCACCGGTTCGGGGTCAAAAAAACGGAACAGGCCGTCCTCGCCGTCCAGCGGTTTTTTGAAACTGCGTTCGATCACCGTGCGCACCGCATCAAATGGCTCCGGCGGAACATCGTCCTGCAAGCGTTTCAGCTCAAGCGCTACCTCCAGCGGCAGCAGATCGACACGCGTGGACAGCATCTGGCCGAATTTGATGAATGTCGGCCCCAGTTTCTCCAGTGCCTTGCGAATCTGTACGCCCAGTTCACGCGGTACCGGCTCGTTGCGGAATAATTGCAGCAGCCAGACGTAAGGGTAAAACAGGCGCATGCGTACGGCTACGGCTGCCAGCCCGTGCGTGGCCAGAATGTGGGTGATTTTCAGGGCGCGAAGGTTACGGCGAAAACTGCCCGGCAGAAGAATCACATGGCCCTCATGCGTTGTCGTCCGATGCGTTCTGTTGTTGCATGGCCTGCAGGCGATGTTCCAGACGGGTGATCCGGCCCTTTAAATGGCTTGTGCGATGCGCCAGTTGCTCCACGCCCGCCTGCCAGGTCTGCAGACGTTGCTGATCGGGCAGGTTCATGTTTTTCAGATAGCTGCTGACGGCCTGTCGGGATTGCTCCTCGACGCGCTGTTCCATGGCCACGATCGCCCTGGCCGCACGGGCCACCCTGGAGCCGAAAAAGTCGCCGAATGAGGCGCGCAGCTCGCGTTCCCAGTCCAGGTCTGTTTCGGCCAGCAGTTTCTTGAAGCGCAGCATGGCTTCGGAATCGCCGGAAAGCTTCAGTGCCTGGGCAAAAACCAGATCATCCGGGTCTTCGTGCGCAAAACACATGCGCGCAAAGCCGGCCAGGGTGCCGTCAATGCGTACATCGGCGGGCTGTGTGCAGTTCGGGTGGACCCAGACGCGCCCGCCATTGAAGCCGAGAAACATGACCGCGCCGGTATCGCGTACCATGATACGAAATACCTTGCCATCCAGCGCCTGCAGCAACGGGGCGAGTTTTTCATCGCGGGAAAAGACCAGTCCCAGTACCGTGGACATCACCACGCATTGCACCGGCAACGGAATCAGTCGCAAGGGTAGGAACATCACACTCACAGCATGCCTCCTGTCATTGCCCGGGCATCGGCCTGTTGCATATCAGACCTTGTAACCGCGGTGCATGGCGACAATGCCGCCGGTCATATTGTCATAACGCACCATTTCAAAGCCCGCGCCGCGGATCAGTTTGGCGAAGCGTCCCTGATCGGGGAAGCGACGGATGGATTCAACGAGATACTGATAGGAATCACGGTCGCCGGTTACCCATTCGCCCAGCGCCGGAATCGCATTGAAGGAATAGGCATCATAGGCCACATCGAGCAGCGGCAGGACAGGGCGCGAAAATTCCAGGCAGACAAACTGGCCGCCCGGCTTCAGCACGCGGTGAAATTCCGCCAGTCCGGCCTCGATATCCAGAAAGTTGCGGATGCCGAAGGCAATGGTCACCACATCGAAGCTGTTATCGGCGAAGGCCAGTCGCGTGCCATCGGACTGGACGCAATCGGCCCGGCCCGGCAGGAAACCGGCATCAATCACACGCCGCGCGCCTTCGGCCAGCATCGGCCCGTTCAGGTCGGTCAGAATCACGCGGCCGGCAGGCCCCATCTTTTTCAGCAGGCCGATGGCGATATCGCCGGAGCCCGCCGCGACATCCAGCGCCACGGAACCGGCTTTCACCCGTACCGCGGCCAGCATGCGTCGTTTCCATAAACGGTGCAGGCCTGCGCTCATCAGGTCATTCATAATGTCGTATTTTTCCGCCACCGACGAAAACACGCCCATCACGCGCCTGACCTTTTCGCCGCCGCTGACCGTTTCAAATCCAAAATGGGTTGTTGGTTGATCCTGTTCACTCATGGAAAGCGCATCGTAGCAGTGTTGGCACTTCTCTCCAATCCGCAATTCATTGCTGCCGTTCGTTTCAGCGCAGAATGCACCGGAAAAGTGGACAAGCTGTGGATAGAACGTGGATGGAATGTGCAACAAAACCACAATCACTAGGGCATTAAAAGCTGTTGACACCCTAAATATGGTGTCATAGGTTCAACCGCCACAGATACAAGCACTGCGCGTCGAATCGACGAGGGGGAGATGCATGACAGCAAAGATACAGGCCGTAAGTACGGCCATGAATGAAGATCAGACGGAAGCAACGGCCATTGAATTTCAGGAAGCCAGCCTGGATATCTGGGACAAGAAATATCGCCTGAAGGACAAGTTCGGCCGGCCGGTCGATAAGAGCATTCAGGATACCTACGACCGCGTGGCCCGGGCGCTGGCCGACGTGGAAGAGGAAGACAAGCGCGAGTACTGGCATCAGCAGTTTGTCTGGGCGCTGGCCAATGGCGCCATTCCGGCCGGGCGCATCATGTCCAATGCCGGCGCCGAAGAGCACAAGCCGGCCACCAGCACGATCAACTGCACGGTATCCGGCACCATCCCCGATTCGATGGACGGCATCCTCTCCATGGTGCATGAGGCCGGGCTGACGCTGAAGGCCGGTTGCGGTATCGGCTATGAGTTCTCCACGCTGCGCCCCAAAGGCGCCTATGTCAGCGGCGCCGGCGCCTATACTTCCGGCCCGCTGTCGTTCATGGATATCTACGACAAGATGTGCTTCACGGTTTCTTCCGCCGGCGGTCGCCGCGGCGCGCAGATGGGCACGTTCGATATCTCCCATCCGGACATTATCGATTTCATCCGCGCCAAGCGCGAGGACGGTCGCCTGCGCCAGTTCAATTTGTCCTGCCTGATCACGAAGGATTTCATGGAGGCGGTCAAAAACGATAGCGACTGGCATCTGGTGTTCCCGGCCAGCCGCACCGAGGTTGACGATCCGGAAACGCAGATCGTGTTCCGCTCCGTGGCCAATCCGCCGAAGGACTGCATTCGTGACGATCGCGGCCGCGTGGCCTGCAAGGTCTATCGCACGATGAAGGCGCGCCGCCTGTGGGACATCATCATGGCTTCGACCTACGATTATGCCGAGCCGGGATTCATTCTCATCGATAGCGTCAATGAGATGAACAACAACTGGTTCTGCGAGGAAATCCGCGCGACCAATCCATGCGGCGAACAGCCATTGCCGCCCTATGGCGCCTGCCTGCTGGGCAGCGTGAATCTGACCCGCTTTGTGCGCAATGCGTTTACGGATGAGGCGTATTTCGACTGGGAGGCCTATCGCAAGGTCGTGGCCATCTTCACGCGCATGCTCGATAATGTGGTGGAAATCAATGGCCTGCCCCTGTCCAAACAGCGCGATGAAATCATGCGCAAGCGCCGCCACGGCATGGGTTTTCTGGGGCTCGGCAGCACGCTGACGATGCTGCGCACGCCTTACGGCAGCGAGGAATCGCTGAAGTTCACGGAACAGATTGCCTATGAGATGGCGCGCACCGGCTATGAGGTCGGCATTGAACTGGCCGAGGAAAAAGGCGAAGCGCCGGCGCTGGCCGAGGAATACGAAATCACGCCGGAAATGATGGCCCGGCGGCCGGAACTGGCCGAGGATGGCTACAGGGTCGGCGACAGGGTGCAGGGGCGCATCCTGTGGGCGCGTTACTCCCGCTATATGCAACAGTTCGCCAAAACCGGCAAGGCCGAGGATCAGGCGCTGCTGGATGCGCTGGTCGAGAAGGGTTGCCGTTTCACGCATCACTCGTCGATTGCGCCGACCGGCACGATTTCGCTTTCGCTGGCCAACAATGCCTCCAACGGCATCGAGCCGAGTTTCGCCCATCACTATTCGCGCAATGTGATCCGAGAAGGGCGTAAGACGAAGGAAAAAGTGGACGTGTTCTCGTATGAGCTGCTGGCCTACCGCGCCCTGATCAATCCCGAGGCCATGCCCTATGCCGAGGATGAGCAGGCGCGCCTGCCGGATTACTTCATTTCCGCCGATGAGGTGACGCCGAAGCAGCATGTCGATATCCAGGCCGCGGCCCAGCGCTGGGTCGATTCGTCGATCTCCAAAACGGCCAACGTGCCGACGGATTTCCCGTACGAGGATTTCAAGGATATCTACATGTATGCCTATGAGCAGGGCCTGAAGGGCTGTACGACGTTCCGCTTCAATCCGGAGGCCTTCCAGGGCGTGCTGGTCAAGGAGGAAGACCTGGCCAACACGACCTACCGCTTCAAGCTGGAGGACGGCACGGAAGTAGAGCTGAAAGGCAATGAGGAAGTCGAATATGATGGCGAGGTACACACCGCCGCCAACCTGTTCGATGCCCTGAAAGAAGGCTATTACGGTAAGTTCTGATGCATGTTGCATGGGCTGATTTCCGTATACCGCCGATCAACCTGTGGGTGATGCCGCCGATAACGGAGGCAGCATCGACATCACAAACACGCCGCAGGCATGCCGCCTGCGGCACACAACCCGGCCGCATCCAGCAACAGATTGCCCGCCTGCTGGCTGCACGAGGAGGATATCATGGCCATTAAAATCGAGAAAAAAATTACTGCCTACGAGGTTGTCAAACCGGAAGAAGAGGCCGCGCAGGAGGCCAGCGTCACGGCCATCGCCCCCTTGCTGGAGCGCGATGATATTCTTGAAGGCAGCACCTACAAGATCAAGACGCCGAACTCCGAGCACGCGATGTATATCACCATCAATGATGTGGTCATCACGGAGCCGGACGGCTCCAGCCATCGCCGGCCGTTCGAGATCTTCATCAATTCCAAGAACATGGAGCATTTCATGTGGATCGTCGCGCTGACGCGCGTGATTTCCGCGATTTTCCGCAAGGGAGGCGATGTCACCTTCCTTGTTGAGGAACTCAAGGCCGTGTTCGATCCGCGCGGCGGCTATTACAAGCGCGGCGGCAAGTACATGCCGTCCATCGTCGCCGAGATCGGCGAGGTCATCCAGCAGCACCTGGTGTCCATCGGCATGATGGAGGGGCAGCTCTCCACACCGGAACTTGAGGCCAAGCGCCGCGAGGCGAAAGAGAAGCTGGGCGAGGATGCCGTCGCCAAGGGCAACCAGTGCGACAAATGCGGTGCCATGGCCGTGGTGCGCCTGGATAACTGCAACACCTGCCTCGAATGCGGCGATTCCAAGTGCGGATAGCATATCAAATGTGCTGTTATCATAGTTAATTAGATTTTATGCAAGTTAATTAGATATAAGCCCACCATAAATAATTAGATATTTCATAACCCAATGTTTTTAATTGATTAATTAGGGAACAATGAAAACAAACGGGACTGTTATTCGTGTATCCAAAACTTCATGGCCGTTTGCCGAACATGAACGAGTGCGTTTGGAGCTTGTATATGGTCTAAAGGTTTCGAAAGGTGGCAGAGGGCCGACAACCAGGGCTGTTTTCAGAAACATGTCGGCTCTGCATAAAGAATTCGTATTGCTTGAAATGGATTGGCTCTCTTTGCCCCGTCTAACTCCTGGCCGGATTTTTGAGGATTCTCCCCATATTTCAGACGGATTAGTAGCTGGAAACCAAATCTGGATTGATGTCCCTTCAACCCAGAAAATCGAAGTACTTACGTTGCAAGATGCTCAAATCCAACTAAAGAGCAAGACTTTGCTTGAAGCATTTAGCCATGACGCATTTCTCCCCGAAACCAAGATTTTCCACTGGATCGATGGTAAAGGGCACGAATACTGGCTTCCCGTACTTGAGCTGATGCGGAAAATGTTTGTACGCTCACCCGAATTGGCGCGATCCATTATCATGTACCACGGATTGGATGAATTGATTCGGGAGAGCACCATTCAGAATGAAACACTGCATATCACATTTACAAAGCACTTAAAGATTGGAGACATCCCTTTATTGTCACTTATTGTTTCCAAGCCGAGCCTGCTAAATGGATGGAGGTCGGTCGCTCGACATCTGCCAAAAGCATCAGGCTGGGTTGCTATCGACTTACCTTGGATATTCGATGAAGATGTTTCAATTACAGCGATATCCAAGACCACTGGATCTACACATTGGATTCAGGAAATCCTCGATATCAGGGGATTCTCCATCCCCTTCAAGAAGATCATTCCAACACATCCCGGCCACATATCTCGAATTATTGATGAAACACTTCCTCCCAGAAAAACGACCATTAACAATACGGAAAGCTCAGATGATTCTGAGATCGAACCTCCAGAAAATACCGCGGATGTAATTCTTGAACCCGGCAGAAGTCAAATCTCAAGACCAAAGAAATACATACACATCCAAAGCACCTCATTATCTGAACTGAATACGGTTGAAATTCATCCAGACTATATAGAGCGAAAGGAAAGACCGACAATTATTGAAACCGATGAACTCCCCGTTGGTCAAGATAGGCGTTCTTCAATCAATGAAAGGCAAGGCCACCTTTCCGACGGCATTTCATCCAGTCTCTCGCCAACGGGTGCTGAGGAGGTTGGAGTTGGACTAAAAGAATCTCAAGATATCCCTCAATGGAATGGCCTCGAAACATTCATCGGAGCCATAAATAAGGCGGTCGGAGAACTTGGAAGAAATGCCTGTCTGTCATGGATAATCTCCGGAAGACCTTTAGAAAAGCCAAAAGATACTGGCTCCAGATGGTTTCTTAAAATGAATAATGATGAGCCTAGAACATGGTGTCTGGTTAGAATCACCTTCAATCATCATAACTTTCACTTCCTCGAAGTCGGTCGGGATGAAGATAAACGGTTTTCACTATCGACTATTTTCATTCGAGACACAAACCCGGAAGAATCTGCCAGAGACTGGATTAGAAAAATGATCATCAACAATGGGCATTGGGATAGAGATGCTCTGTCCAAAAATATTCCGGGAATTGAATTTCTGCCCCACCAGAAAAAAGATGCGGATGATTGGGGAACATACCTCGCAAGAAAAATCCTTCAGACTTCATTTTTTCCGTGAGATTCAGTGGCGGCAACTCAAAGCCTTCGTACAGCCTGTACCCTTCTCCTGCGATTCCATAAACAGGAATTCCGCTCACGAAAAGGTCATCGATGTGGCGGTAGATGCTTCGCACCGACACGCCCAGTTCCTCAGCAAGCTGGTGAGCATTCGGATAGGTCATTTTACCCATTTGCGCATTTTTCATGGGATGATCTTCAGTCTCGATGGTATGGAAACGACATAATTTGGAGATGTGTTTTTACTGTTTTGCACAATTACCATTTTGGTCTACACTGGGAGTTATCGACCGGCATGCTGATCCGGGCTCTGGGTCTGGAGGGTCTTAAGACTTCGGTAGAATTGACACAAGCATGCTG
>WFNX01000134.1 GCA_015488375.1 Mariprofundaceae bacterium
ACTCAGAAGCGCTTTATCCAGTGGTTCAATGATATGCAGGCGATGCTGGATGAATTGGGAGATGAGGCGGAACTGAAAACACAGTTGCTGAATCTGTTCGAATCGCTGCTGGCTGCCTATCGACAGAATGATTTGCAGGAAGTCAGCGCACACTGGCAGGAGGTTCTGCACTATGCGCAGAGCCGGGCGCAGCGCCATGATGATTTGCAACGCCTTTATGAACGGGCGCAGCAGATTGAACTGGAACTGGCCATGGTGTTGCAGCCGGAAACCGGCTATGTCGGCTGGAGCGAAGGCGATAATGAGCAGCGACGACATATTGTCGCGCCGGTGGAAACTGGCCCGGTGCTCAACCGGCATTTATGGAACAAGCCCGCGGCATTTATTTTGTTATCGGCGACCCTGCGTGTTTCCGAACGCTTCGATTATACGCGTCAGCGTTTCGGCCTGGCCGATGCGCGTGAGGTCTTTCATCCTTCGCCATTCGACTATGCCCATCAGGCATTGATTTATTTGCCGAGGCACTTATCGGATACCCGCTCACCTGTCGGCATGGCCAGACTGGCCGAGGAAATGGAGTCCCTGATTCGTGCCGCACAGGGGCGTGCCTTTGTGCTGTTTACGGCCTGGGAAACGCTGCGTCAGGTCGGCGGACAACTGAAACAGCGTCTGCCCTGGCATGTGTTGCTGCAGGGTGAGAGCGGCAGTCGGGATGCGATTCTGGAAACGTTTCGTTCCGATACCCATTCCGTTTTGTGTGGAACGCGCAGCTTTTGGGAAGGTGTGGACGTGCCCGGGGAATCATTAAGTCTGGTCATTATCGATCGCGTACCGTTTGCACCGCCGGGAGACCCATTGCTGCAGGCGCGCATGCAGCATTGCGAGGCCGGGGGAGGGCGCCCGTTTACGGATATTCAGTTGCCTGAGGCTATTGCGGTTCTGCGTCAGGGGGCAGGGCGCCTGATTCGCACGGAACATGATCGGGGCGTTATTGCACTGCTTGATTCGCGTGTGTATCAGCGCAGTTATGGCCGGGAAATTGCGCGCAACCTTCCTGCCGCGCCAATTACGTCAGAACTGGAGGATGTGCAGCGTTTTTTCAGTATTCCGGAATAAGTCTCAGTTAATCGTTTTATTATACAGCCACCAGCCGCCGCAGGCGATTTGCTTACCGCGAGGGCTCTTGCGGCATTCATTGGTTTTTCCGCCGCAGGCGACATGGGTTCCCGAAGGACTGGATTTGCAATAACTGGCTTCACCGCCACAGGCGATATTATTGCCGTCCATGCTTTGCATGCAGTAGTCGGCCTTGCCGCCACAGGCCACATGTGTTCCGTCGGTGCTGTTGGCGCAATAGGTGGCTGCACCCCCGCAGGCAACCTGGTGTCCGTCCAGTGTGGAGGCACATTCCCTGGCCTTGCCGCCGCAGGCGATTTGTGTGCCGTCCTTGTTTTTCTGGCAGTAGCTGGCTTCACCGCCACAGACAACCTTGCTGCCATCGCTGTTGCTCATGCAGTAATCGGCCTTGCCGCCGCAGGCAACATCCCGACCATCCTCGCTGCGCATGCAGTAATCAGCCTCGCCACCACAGGCCACTCCCTTGATGCCGGCCTTGCACTCGCGGGCCATGCCACCACAGGCCACCGCATGCGGTGAAACATGACAGTAATTGGCCATACCGCCACATTTGACCTGTGTGCCATCGGAAATACAGAAGTCCGAATCATTGCCGCAGACAGTTACCTTGCCATCAAGGACTTTTTCGCACGCCTGGGCAGATGCGGGTAGCAACAGCAGTATTACCAACAGGATTTTGAGTAAAGACACGGTGCATCCCTCCATAGCAACCAGCAAATGCTTATTTATTGGACAAAAGCATTGCAATGTCAACCTGCCCGTATCCTGACTGCCCCCATTTTTACGCAAACCGGCAGCGTGCCGGGGTTGGGCTGAAAAAGCGGGAGTTACGAAGATGCTTGGGAGCATCAGTCTTGTAGCGAACAGCTACTCGTGTATGGCCTTCATGCAATATCCGGGCTAGCATCCATTCATGGCGATTTATGCGGTGGGGGATATTCAGGGCTGTCTTAAGCCGCTCAGGAAACTCCTTAAACAGGTTGAATTCGATCCGAAGCAAGACCGCCTATGGTGTGTCGGCGATCTGGTAAACCGGGGGCCCGGTTCGCTGGCTGTTTTGCGTTATCTGAAAGGACTGGGCGATGCCTGTGCCTGCGTACTGGGCAATCATGACCTGTATTTGTTATCCGTCGTGGCTGCCGGCGATGGCGGCGGTAATCCCAGCCTGCAATCGATCCTGCATGCCAGGGATCGTGATGAACTGATTAACTGGCTGCGTCACCGGCCATTGCTGCATGTGGATGCGCAGCGGCAGTGGTGCATGGTGCATGCGGGCCTGCATCCGGACTGGTCCCTGCAGGAAGCCCTGCAGCGCGCGCATGCCGTCGAAAAGGAACTGCGCGGCGAGCACTGGCAGGAATTCTGTACGCATTTACATCATGTCAAGTTTCCCATCATGCAGCCAGCCAGGAAGGACCCGACACGTTCCCTGTTTGATGCGGCCGTGATGACGCGCACGCGCTACTGTACGCAGGATGGCCGGTTTAACTGGAAGGTGCGTATCGGTGAAAGCTCCGATCAGAAAGACAAACCATGGTATGCGCATCGGGAACTGGCCTGGCGGCAGGACTGCAATATCGTTTTCGGACACTGGGCCGCCAGGGGGCTGGTCACCGATCAGCCGCATGTGCTGGGGCTGGATTCGGGTTGTGTCTGGGGTGGCTCCATGACGCTGGCGAAAATTCGCAAAAAACGGCGCTTTCGTATTGTCGCCAGCGTGCGTTGTCGGACCTGTCAGAAACCTGCCGACAAATCAAAATCCGCCAGCAGGGGGGCATGATCGGAAAATCGCTGCATGCGATCATGGATGCCTGCGGCCTGTGCCCTTGCTGCGATAGCCGGGGTGCAGATGTGATAATCAATACGCCAGCCGACATTATTGGCGCGTGCCTGTCCACGATTGGACCACCATGAATAGGCCTCCTGTTGCGGATGCAACTGACGGAACACATCGACAAAACCAGCCGCCAGCCAGCGGCTGAACCATGCGCGTTCTTCCGGCAGGAAGCCGGAATTTTTCTGATTGCCGCGCCAGTTTTTCAGGTCAATTCGCTGATGTGCAATATTCATGTCCCCGCATATAATCAGCTCGCGTCCCTGCGCCTGCAGTGTCTGAATAAAAGGCAGGAAACGTTCCAGAAAAATCATTTTCCTCGCCTGTCGTTCTGCCGAACTGGAACCGGACGGGAAATAGACACTGATAATCGAGAGGCGTCCGAAATCCGCCTGCAGATAGCGCCCTTCCCGATCAAAAGCGGCCCAGCCGTGGTCTGCATCGACAGCGGCGAAGCCTTGATACACATGATCCGGTTCGCGGCGTGTATACAGCGCGACACCGGCATAACCGGGGCGCTCGGCCGGATGAAAAAACGCCTTATAGCCGTCAGGCCTGGCCGCAGCGGGAATCTGATTGAGCTGGGCCTTGATTTCCTGCAGACACAGCACGTCGGCATCGGTCGTGGCAAACCAGTCGAAGAAACCCTTGTCGGCAGCGGAGCGGATGCCGTTCACGTTGCAGTTGATGATTCTCACCGGCGCGGCTGCCATTGTATAATGCGCTCAATATAATGCGCCGTATCTTCCAGTTTGCTGGCATCCGGGACAAAGATGCCGGTATTGGCGGTGTTCAGATGCTCCAGCCAGCCGGCGAGAAACTGGCGATAGGTTTCATTAATCAGATGTGCATTTTCGACGGCTGCAGGGCCGACATAATCGGCGCTGGAAGCGATTTCACCACGTACGGCGATATCGACATTGCCGATAATGGGTTCATGTTCGCTGTCCAGGGCGCGAAAATGGCCATGGACATCAAGATAAACCAGCCACGGGCGCCCCGGTGGCAGGGAGGCAATGAGTTCGGTCATTTCCTCAAGATCAGGAATCGCCGGTGCGGTCAGATGATGGGTGACGGCGTGGGCAAACACATCGCGCATCCAGAAGTCAAATCGTCCGGCCTTGCCGACAGGTTTGAGTCCCTGTTTGCGATCTTTTTTCAGCCGTTGTCCCGACCAGTATTCGGCAGTTTCCTTATCGGTAATGCAGGCATCATGATCCTGCAGGGGCTCGGCATAGGTGCAGGGGCGCCAGCTGCCATCCTGTTGCAGGCGCCACGCCTTGCTGCCGGAAGGGGAGAGGGCATCAATCGAATAGCACAGTTTCATGTATCGGCTCCATGATCAAAGCGATGGATCACCGGCAGTCCGGTACGGGGATTCAGGGATAAACAAATTTCACCACGCAACAATTGCAATAATTCCCGCCCAACCAGTTGATAGCGCCAGCCTTGCAGACAGGACAGGGCTGGCGGCTGGCCATGGCAGCGATGTCCCCAGGAGGCCAGCGTCATCAGTTCAGACCTGGCGGCCAGGATGGCCGGGGCGATGGCGCCGGTTTCGGCTTTCAGGCGTACCAGCGTATCCAGCATTTCACAGCGCAGGTCGGTGCCAGCGGTGTGCTGCCGGCGACGTTCACCCTGGGGCCAGTCAGCCTCATCGCTGTTCATGCCGCTTTGCCAGGCCAGCATGATCACTTCCCCAAAGCGCTTGATCATGCCCTCATTCAGGCCGCGAATGCGACGCAGCGTGGCCAGATCAAGCTGTTTCCGGCGGGCAATTTCCAGCAGCGGTTCATCGGCCAGAATGCGACGACGGGGGATATTACGGCGACGGGCTTCCCGTTCACGCCAGGCGGCAAGTTCACGCAAGGCTGCCAGATGTGCGCCCTTGAGCTTGTTCGCGCCCTTGACGCGCCAGAACAGCATCTCATCGTTTTCCCGATAGGTGGCCGGATCACACAGCGATTCCTGCTCTTCCGCCAGCCAGTCCAGGCGTCCGCGTGCCTGTAGCTGATCGCGCAATGCCTGATAGCAGGGCATCAGCCAGATAACATCATCGGCAGCATATTCCAGTTGCTTCTTTGTCAGCGGGCGGGCTTTCCAGTCACTGAATGATTCCTGTTTGGCCAGGGCCTTTTTGGTGATACGCTGTACCAGATTACCGAAGCCGATTTGCTGGCCGAAGCCGAGCAGGGCTGCGGCAATCTGTGTATCAAACAGGGGTGCCGGCACCGTGTCGCAGGCATTCACGATAATTTCGATATCCTGGCGGCCGGCATGAAAGACCTTGAGGATTGCCGGATCGCACAGTACATCCCATACCGGCCGCATATCATCAATCACAATCGGATCGATAATCCAGCACTGGTGGTTTCCATAAATCTGTAACAATGCAAATTCGGGATAATACGTGTTTTCGCGATGAAACTCGGTATCCACGCAGAGAACCTTGCAGCGTTTCATTTCAGTGCAGGCCTGCTGCAGGGCGGCAGCCTGATCAATATAGGTGAAAGCGGACATGCGCGCAGCCTAGCCCGGAAATCCCCGGAAGACCATGTGGCGGAATCCTGCAGCCGGATCGCGCCAAACGATATCGTATGCTGTCGGTTGAGCCATTCATATTGCCGGATTATCTTCCCCCGCGTTGACGTATGGCGAAAGGAAGCGGAATATGCCGTCCTTCAAATAAACCTGACAGAGGATGAACAAGCATGGCTAGAAAATTTAATTTCAGTGCTGGTCCGGCGATGCTGCCGACCGCCGTGATCGAGCGCGCGCAGGCCGAGATGCCGGAATGGAACCATTCGGGCATGTCGGTCATGGAAATGAGTCACCGCGGCAAGGAATACATGTCCATTGCCAGCAAGGCGGAACAGGATTTGCGGGATGTCATGAACATTCCCGATCATTACAAGGTGCTGTTTCTGCAGGGCGGCGCCTCATCGCAGTTTGCCATGGTGCCGCTGAATCTGCTGGGCGGCAAAACCAGCGCCGATTACCTGAATA
>WFNX01000135.1 GCA_015488375.1 Mariprofundaceae bacterium
ACATGAAGCCTTCCGTGAACTTGATCAGGCAAGCCGGCGCAAGGTCTGGCAGCTCAGCGCCCTGCTCCGGCTGGCCATTGCCCTGAACAAGGACCGGCGTGACCGGGTGCAGCATGTTGCCGTGGAAATCAGCGATGAGCACATCACCCTGCACCCTGAAGGCAAGGGCGACCTGCTGCTTGAGCGCTGGGCCGTACTCAAGCTCGCCGATTATGTCGGGCAGGCATTTTCCCGCCATCTGCATATCGATCTTGCCGAGCCGAAATAAACAAGGCCACCCCGTCCGGGATGGCCTTGTACATCGAAGCAAGCCGCATTACACGGAGTAGTACAGCTCCAGTTCCATCGGATGCGGACGCATGCGCACCTCGTTGACTTCTTCCATCTTCAGCGCGATGTAGGCGTCGATCATATCGTCGTCCATGACGCCACCGACCTTCAGGAAGTCACGATCCTTATCGAGCGCATCCAGCGCCTGCTCCAGGCTGCTGCATACGGTCGGGATCCTGGCCTCTTCCTCAGGCGGCAGGTCGTACAGATTCTTGTCCGCCGCTTCGCCCGGATCGATCTTGTTGGCGATGCCGTCCAGACCCGCCATCATCATGGCCGTAAAGGCCAGGTACGGATTGGAGCTGGAATCCGGGAAACGCACTTCGATACGACGCGCTGGATCGGAATTCACCACCGGAATACGAATCGAGGCCGAACGGTTACGGTTGGAGTAGGCCAGCATTACCGGCGCTTCAAAGCCCGGCACCAGACGCTTGTAGGAGTTTGTCGAAGCGTTGGTGAACGCATTCAGCGCACGCGCGTGCTTGATAATACCGCCGATGTAGTACAGCGCTTCCTGCGACAGGTTGGCGTATTTATCGCCGGCAAACAGGTTCTTGCCGTCCTTCCACAGAGACTGATGCACATGCATGGCCGTACCGTTATCGTTATAGATCGGCTTGGGCATGAAGGTGGCCGTCTTGCCATGCGCATGAGCCACATTATGCACCACATACTTGTACCACTGCGCGCGGTCGGCGATATCGATCATTTCACCGAAGCGCATGGCCAGTTCACACTGACCGGCCGTGGCCACCTCATGATGGTGGCATTCCATATGGATGCCCAGATCGGACATCACCAGGCTCATGTCGTTGCGGATCTCGTGCAGCGAATCAACCGGCGGAACCGGGAAATAGCCGCCCTTGACCTTCGGACGATGGCCATAGTTGCGAATCAGGCCTTCAGAGGCGTCGGCATAGTTCTTCTTCGAGTTCCAGGCCGCTTCCTCGGATTCGATCTGGTAGCCGCTGCCGCCCATCTCGTTGTTCCAGGTCACGCCGTCGAAGATGAAGAATTCCAGCTCAGGACCGAAGTAGGCCGTATCGGCAATGCCGGCCGAGCGAATATAGTTCAGCGCGCGCTGGGCCACCTGACGCGGACAACGGTTGTAGTCCTGGCCGGTCAGCGGATCGATAACCTGGGCCACCAGCACCAGCGTCGATGCTTCAAAAAACGGATCAATCCGCGCGCTTTCCGCATCCGGAATCAGCGCCATATCGGAATTGTTGATATCACACCAGCCGGCAACGGATGAACCGTCAAACGCGAAGCCGTCTTCAAAACAGTCTTCATTCAGCTCGTGAATCGGAAATGTCACATGCTGCCACTTGCCGCGCGTATCGGTAAAACGCACATCGACAAATTCGCATTCATTTTCTTTGATCAGGTCAAAAACCTTTTTAATTGCGTCACTCACAGTGTTCTCCTCTCATGTAGTACTACAGAAATCCCACCCGGTAAATAGGAATCGCGACTTTGTCACAAGATGAATTATTTGGCAATGCCAATCCGCCGCAAGATGCATAAGCGGCAACAGCCGCTAGCCCGGATTTTTCATGAGGTTGCGGACAGCTGGCGCAGGACAGGTGATGCCGGGGCGCTCCTGCAGGCAAAAAGCATAGCTGTAGCTATGGTTTGCAGCCGAAGGAGCGTATTCGGCGCACATGAACAAGCCAGGTGCCGCAAATGACAAATCGTCATGGGGAAAATTACGCGAAAAATAACGTAAGTTCATGAAATTATTCGGGTTTCATACACAACGAGTCAGTTCTCATGAAAAATCCGGGCTAGATGGCATCCTCATCGCGTTCGCCGGTACGAATGCGAATCGTTTGCTCGATGGCCGAAACAAAAATCTTGCCATCACCCACCTTGCCCGTATGTGCTGCTGCGCGAATGGTTTCCACGGCCTCATCGACACGATCCTCGGCAATCACCACTTCCAGCTTGACCTTGGGCAGAAAATCCACGACATATTCCGCGCCCCGATACAGCTCGGTATGACCTTTCTGGCGACCGTACCCCTTAACCTCGGTGACGGTCATACCATCAATACCCTTTTCAGCCAGCGCATCCTTCACATCATCCAGCCTGAATGGCTTGATAATCGCCTCAATCTTCTTCATATACTCCCCCCTGCTTGTAGTCCGGCCATGGAATCAGTCGCAGAACGCATGCGTGATCGGATAACGCCGATCCCGACCAAATGCACGCACGGTAATCTTCACCCCCGGCGGCGCCTGTCTGCGTTTGTACTCCGCGCGCTGCAACATGCGCACCACGCGCAACACCTCGTCGCGATTATAGCCCAGTGCGGCAATCTCATCCACCCCGAGGCGCTGCTCAATGTGCGCCCTGAGTATCGCATCCAGCACCTCATAATCGGGCAAGGAATCACTGTCTTTCTGTTCCGGACGCAATTCCGCCGACGGCGGCTTGCGAATCGTGTTTTCCGGAATCACCTCGCCATGCCGGTTCAGCCAGCGGCTCAGGGCAAAGACCTCGGTCTTGTACACATCCTTGAGTACGGCAAAGCCGCCGGCCATATCGCCATACAGCGTGGCATAACCAACCGCCATTTCCGACTTGTTGCCCGTTGTCAGCAGCATGCGGCCGGTCTTGTTGGAAATGGCCATGAGCAACAGCCCGCGCATGCGCGCCTGAATGTTCTCCTCGGTGACATCAGGGGTGGTCATGCCCCAGGCGCGAAATGTCGGTGCGAGGATATGTTCAGCGGCATCCACGCCCGGCTGAATCGGCAGGGTAATCGTTTCAATGCCCAGGTTTTCCGCCAGGGTATGCGCATCAGTCAGCGAATGTTCGCTGGAATATTGCGAAGGCAACAGAACCCCCAGCACCTGCCCGGCCCCCAGTGCCTCCACGGCAATGGCTGCCGTCAGCGCTGAATCGATGCCGCCGGACAAGCCGATCACCACCTGTCGGCAACCGTTGCGACGGACATAGTCCCGCACTCCCAGCACCAGTGCCTGCCAGACTTGTTCCATTTCATCGGGCATCGGCACAATCGCTTCCGTTCCGCTGGCCGCCAGATCAAGGCATCCTTCCCATGCGCGGAACATCGGGGCGCGCAATAACAGATGCCCCCCGCCATCCACGGCATGGGAACCGCCATCGAAAACCACCTCATCCTGCCCGCCGACAGGATTGACATACACCAGCGGCGCCGCGAACTGGCGTGCGCGCCGCTGCACCAGTTCCTCACGCACGGCCTGCTTGCCGGCATGGAACGGCGAAGCATTGAGATTCAGCCAGACATCGCAGGGCTGCGACGCCTGACGCGCGGCCAGTTCATCATGCCACAGGTCCTCACAAATGCCGATGCCGACCTTCCAGCCTGAAAGATGCACAATGCCGGTGCCATCCGCCCCCGGCTCGAAATAGCGGCGCTCGTCAAACACGCCGTAATTCGGCAAATATTGTTTATCATAATGACCGATCAGCCGACCATGCTGTGCCATCAATGCGCTGTTATACAGCAGTGCGCCATCTTCTCTCGGCGCACCGAACACGGCACACACGCAATCGCTTGCCGCCACGACATCCTGCACTGCGCGCGCAGTGGCTTGCCGGAATGCCGGCCGCAGCAACAAATCCTCCGGCGGATAGCCGGTGACGGCCAGTTCAGGGAACAGCGCCAGATCACAACGCTGCGCCCTGGCCTGCTGCAACCCCGCGATGATTTTCGCCACATTGCCGGTCAGGTCGCCAACCCGTTGTTCCATCTGCGAAATATAGATGCGCATCCGAATATCCTTTTTATGCCGGAGTCTCTGAAATCAACTCGATGGTACCGGCGAATGCCCGTGCCTGTCCACAAACATGGCATCGCCATAGGAATAAAAGCGATAACCTTTCCGGATGGCATGGGCATAGGCCTGCAACACGCGTTCGCGACCGGCCAGCGCCGACACCAGCATCAATAATGTCGATCTGGGCAGATGAAAATTGGTCAGCAAGGCATCGGTCATGCGAAAACGATAGCCGGGATAAATGAAAATATCGGTGCGGCCGTGACCGGCCTGCAGTTCACCATGCGGCCCGGCCGCCTCCAGCGTGCGCAGGCTGGTCGTACCCACCGCGACGACACGCCGCCCGTCACGCCGTGCCTGATTAACCAGTGCTGCTGTTTCCTGCGGCACATGATATGCCTCTTCATGCATGCGGTGTTCATGCACTGATGCCACCTGTACCGGCTGAAACGTGCCCGGCCCGACATGCAGGGTCACACGGGCAAAACGTGCGCCCTGCGCCTGCATGGCCTCCATCAGGGCCGTGGTCAAATGCAGGCCGGCTGTCGGTGCCGCCACGGCACCGGCATGCCTGGCAAACACCGTCTGGTAACGCTGTTTGTCTTCTTCGCTGTCCGGACGATCAATATAGGGCGGCAACGGCATATGACCGAAGGTTTCAATGGCCTGCGCCACATCGTCGGCATGCAATCGCACCTGCAACTCCTTGCCATCGCGGGCGAGAATCTCCACACAAAAGCCTTGCGCAATATGAATCATCTGCCCGGCCTTCAGCGGCTTGTTGGCTCGTCCCCATGCCCGCCAGCAATGATCTTCACCGACGGGTTCGAGCAACAGGATTTCCACCCTGCCGCCACTGGCCTTGTGCCCCTGCAAACGCGCCGGGATAACCTTCGTATCATTGATCACCCAGATATCGCCCGGCTGCACCAGCATGGTCAGATCCGCAATTTCGCGATCCTCCGGTTGCTCCCCCAGCACCAGCAGCCGCGAGGCATCGCGCTGCGGCAGGGGACGCTTGGCAATCAGATGTTCGGGAAGTTCAAAATCAAAATCCGCAAGCTGCATCGCGCCATGCTAGGCGTTTGATGGCCCGATAGGAATGATGGCGACCATGCCAATGCATGCGGCAGTCTTATGCAGAATCCGGCAGGGCGTTACAACAATGCGCGCACGGCCTGCCGCAAGGCGTCCGGCATATAGGGTTTACGCAAAAAACCATCGGCCGCGCCAGCGGACTCAATCTCCCCGGCACTGTAGCCACTGCTCAGGATCACCCGCACATCCGGCCGCATGCGTCGCAACTGGCGCAGGCATGCCAGACCATCCATGCCGGGCATGGTCACATCGATAATGGCCAGCGCAATGGATTCGGCCTGCTCGCGAAACAGCTCAATGCAATGCCGGCCATCCACGGCCGTGACAACATCCAGCCCCATGTCCTCCAGCACCATGGTCATCATCTCGCGCAGGACCGGCTCATCGTCGGCCACGAGCACCCTTCCCCGACATTCACACATCAGGGCAGTCCCTAATCGATTACGCGAACA
This sequence comes from Mariprofundaceae bacterium, assembly GCA_015488375.1. Lineage (GTDB taxonomy): Bacteria > Pseudomonadota > Zetaproteobacteria > Mariprofundales > Mariprofundaceae > J005. The sequence goes on from WFNX01000135.1 coordinate 5,654, forward strand.
CCATCCGGCGCCCCCATCAATACCACATCAGCCCCCTGATGCGAAAAGATCCCGTTGGTCACGACCCCCGGCACACTGTTCAGTTCGTCTTCCAGTTCACGCGGACGGGTGATCAGCAGGCCGTGCACATCAATAATGATATTACCGTTATCCGTGGTGAACCCTTCGCGCACAACCGGCTCGCCGCCCAAATCCCGCGCCACGCCCATAACCAGTTCGCGGGCCATCGGAATGACTTCAATCGGCAAGGGAAATGCGCCCAGATGCTCAACCTGCTTGGTTTGATCAACAATGCACACAAATGAATCGGAGGCTTCGGCCACGATTTTCTCACGCGTCAGCGCGCCGCCGCCGCCTTTGGTCAGATTCTTGTCGCCATCGAATTCATCCGCGCCATCGATATAAACGGACAATGCACGCACCTGCGTCAATGCTTCGTTCAGATCCAGCACCCTGATGCCATGCCCGCGCAAGCGCTCGGCCGTAACCTCGGAGCTGGCAACAGTGCCGAGAATCTCGTCCTTGCGCGAAGCCAGTGCATCAATAAACATATTCGCCGTTGAGCCGGTGCCCACCCCGACAATGGTGCCGTCCTGCACATAATCCAGTGCTGCAGCCGCAACTTTCCGCTTCATTTCATCCTGTGTCATGATCCCCTCCGTCAACGGTTTTTCTGTAAACGCTGATGATAGCTGCATAAGCCTGTTCGGCAAAGCGCAAAAGACCGCAACACATCAGATCGAGGCTGTACCGCGCGGCGGGTTTCTCATACGTCTGACAGACTGCTAGTCTCGCCGCATGGCAATCGCGTTCCATACGACAGATCTGATTCTCACCGGGTTGACTGCTGTCGGCATCTTTCAAATGGCCTGGCTCTCCGTCTTCCTTGTCCGCAAGGGACAGCGTCCGGCAGTCATTCAGCAGGTTATCCGGCCGATGGTCGCCATCTGGGTGCTGATGTGGCCGGTGTATATCGATGTGCACTGGATATGGTTCGGCCTGCTGATCCTGGCCTCGCCATTGATGCTGGGTTCGAACCTGGAAGCACCGTTCTGGCTGGCCCTGCGCAGTGCCTGGAGCGTTCCGCCCCATCAGCGCGGCAGCCTGCCGCAACCCATGCATATGCTGCCGATGTTTTACTTTTTCGTGGCGCTGGTGATTGCCGCGGCTTTCTTTACGAACATTCCGGAATTTGGCCTGGGCTTGGGCCTGTGTTTGTGCCTCGGCTTCCCGGGCGCGGAAATGCTGGATCGCCTGCGACGCATGCCGCTCGGTTTTCCGACCCATCCGGAGCAGACGCTGCCCGGCCACCTGCTGCTGATCATGCTGTGTGCGATTGCCCTGTCCTGGAGTATTCACGTCTTTCACGGCATCGACTGGCAACCCGCCCTGATTGCCACGCTGATCGCCGGTATTGTCGCGTCCATATGCCGGGCCATCATCCCTGGCGGCCTCAATCAGGCTGCCGCCATTTTTGCCATGGGAGTCACCTTATGGTTGCTGTAAGTCCGGATACACTGCGACTGATCGAACTGGCCCTGCTGGAAGATGC
>WFNX01000136.1 GCA_015488375.1 Mariprofundaceae bacterium
CGCCCTGCCACCAGGAAAAATATTGCTCCAGCATGCTTCGTTCATGCAGGGAAATGGCCGAATAAACACTGCCAGACCAAAGCCATAGCGTGATCAGGCCGAAAAACACCGTGACCGGCCCCATACGCCGTCTGGCCGCCCACAGCGTCAAGCCCAGCATCGGCCAGACCAGCATGGCCACAACGCCGACATCATGCCAGCGTCCAAGCAGGGCATGCCCGCCGCCTGGCAGCAATACGGCAAATGTTGTCACCAGCCATGTTGCCCTTGTTTCAGGCAGCGGATGCCGGGCAATAAACCGGGCAGCCAGTTGCTGCTGTAACGTCGGCACTGCCATTTCGGGCAGATGAGACTGCCGTTGCGCGCGCATCTCCAGCAAGCCCGCCGCAGTCAGCATCCGTGCGCGCCACGGATCATCCGGCAACAGGTCGGAGGCCAGCCGACGCAACGACTCAGCCGCCTGTGCCGAATGCCCTGCCGCGGCCTGCTGCAATTGCTCCGCATACTGCTGTTGCGCATCTGCATAACTCCGACCGGGCAGCACAAGGCACAGGGAACACAATATGAGGACCATCAACAGGCGCATACTAGCGAACCAGTTCATTCATTTCGGCAATCGGCAACAGAATAGCCAGCGCCAGCGTACCCACACACAAGGCCATAAATAACACCAGTACCGGTTCAGCAACTGTCAGAAAACGTTTTAACACCCGTGACACATCACGCTCAAAATGATCCGCCACACGCACCAGCATTTTATCCAGCGAGCCGCTCTTTTCGCCAACATCCATCATGCTGTACGCCAGATGCGGCATCCGTGGATGTACATTCAGTGCCTGTGCCAGGCTACCGCCTTCACGTACGCTTTCTCCCGCCGCAAGTCCAACCTTGCGCAAGGGTAAAAGGTTCCAGTTCTGATTGGCGATATGTAACGCGGCCAGTACGGGCACATTACCGGCCATCAACATGCCCAGCGTTCGCGCAAAGCGCGCCATCTCGATTTTCGCCAGCAGCGGCCCGAGCAACGGCATTGACAGATACAGCTGATCACGCCACCAGCGAATATGTTCCATGCGCAGCGCAAAACGCCAGCCGGCGACCAGCACAACCAGAGCCAGAAACAAATAAATGCTTTTATCCCTGAGAAATTCGGACAGGGCAATCACCATCTTCGTCAGCCATGGCAGTTCGCCACCGGTATGTTCAAACACACTGACAACCTGCGGAACAACGACCGCCAGCAAAAAGAGCATCACCACAATACCAAAGCCGAGAATAATCGCCGGATAGAGCGTTGCCGACAGCAGATCCTGCTGCAGCTGCTGTCGCTGGGTCAGCAGTTCGGACAAACGCACGGCGACAGCTTCCAGTTGCCCCGTTTCTTCACCGGCTGCAACCATATTGCATATCACTTCCTCGAATTGCTGCTGTTGCAACGCCTGCGCCAGAGAGCTTCCTTCCAGCACACTTTGGCGAATGGCAGCCACAACGCGTCGTCCCCGCTTGCCTTCCATGCTTTCGGCAATGGAGCCCAGGGCCTCGGTCAGAGTCATACCGGCTGCTGTCAGGGTTGCCAGTTGTTCGAGAAAAATCGATGTTTCCGATGCATTCAGCTTCAATGAGCCTGATGTTCTTTCGGCCCGACGGGACTTTTCCGTCACCACCGTCATGCGCCGGACCACCAGATCCCTTTTTTTCAGTAATTGTCGGGCCGCCCGTTCTGAAGCCGCCTCAATTTCCCCTTTCTGCTTTTTACCCTTGCGATCCAGTGCTTCGTAAACGAACAGGCTCATGCCTCAACCACAACCGCTTCTTCCCGCGCCACGCGCAGCACCTCATCCACCGTCGTAATGCCTGCAGCCACATGACGCGCACCATCTTCACGCAGGCTGCGCATGCCTTCACGCCGGGATTGCTGACGCAGCGCAAGCAGGCCCTTGCCCTCATGAATGAGATCACGCATGCGCTCTGAAACCATCGTCATTTCATAAATGGCAATCCGCCCGAGATAACCGGTGTGCATGCAATACTCGCAACCAGCGGCATCATAGACCTGCTGCACATGCTGCCATTCCCCGGCATCGGCCTCGAGCATCTTCCAGTCATCCGGGCGAACCGACCGTGCCTGTTTACAATGCGGACACAATCGTCGCACCAGACGCTGGGCCTGCACCATCAGCAACGATGAAGCCACCAGATAGGGCTCCACGCCCATATCCTGCAGCCGTGCGATTGACGACAGTGCATCATTGGTATGCAGGGTAGCAAACACCAGATGCCCTGTCAGTGATGCCTGGATGGCAATCTCTGCCGTTTCCAGATCGCGAATTTCGCCAATCATGATGATATCCGGATCCTGACGCAGAATTGAACGCAGGCCAGCGGCAAAATCCACACCGATCTTGGGCTGCACCTGCATCTGCCCGACCCCTTCAAGCTGATATTCAATCGGATCTTCAATGGTCATCACATTGCGATTGGCACGGTCAACTTCCATCAGTGCCGCATACAATGTTGTGCTTTTGCCCGAGCCGGTCGGCCCTGTAACCAGAGCGATCCCGTGCGGTGCACGTACGACATTCCGAATCATGTGCAACTGGGACTCGCTCATACCCAGTTCAGACAATGTCAGCATCTGCGCACCCTTATCCAGCAAACGCATGACGACGCGCTCGCCGAAGGCCGTCGGCAGGACCGAAACCCGCACATCGACATCGCGGCCGGCAATTTTCACGCGGAAACGACCATCCTGCGGCTGTCGCTTCTCGGCAATATCCAGCCCTGCCATAACCTTGATGCGACTGGTCAGCGCGGCCTGCACGCCCTTGGGGGGATGCACAATGGTATGCAGCACACCATCGATACGGAAACGCACCTTTACCCTTTGTTCAAACGGCTCGATATGGATATCACTGGCGCGATCCTTCAATGCCTGGGAAATCAGCGTATTCACCAGCCGGATTACCGGCGCATCATCGTCCGACTCAAGCAGATCGCCGACTTCCTCGATCTCGCGCACCAGATCATCTTCTTCCGCCAGATCCTCCAGCATCTGTTCAGCCGATGCGGAGGCCATGTCGAACACCTGGTTCAGCAGCAGCAGGATATCCTCGCGCGGTGCCTGAACGACCTGCACTTCGGAATCAAACACACGCCGGCAATCATCAAGTAATTCCCATGGCCATGGGTCTTCGGCACTGATGGCAACCGGATTGGCAGCAGCGGCACTTGCCTTTAACGGCAGCACCGGCCCGGAACGCAACACCGGCAGGGAAAAACGCAACACGCGATCCGCATCGACCTGCTCCAGCGATAGGCGACTCAGTTCTTTCACGGCATCTGTTTCGGCGCCGGCGCAACGTCCGTTTTTTTCGCTTTTCCTGCAGGCTTCAGTGTTTCCGGCATGGTATTGGTTTTCTGCGGGAATAAAATCGTTCCACCCTCAATCGGTCGCTCATATAACTGGCGAATATCAAAATACTTGCGGTCCGTAATCTCTTCGATATCACCCGTATTCTTGATAATGCTGGGCTTGAGAAACACCATCAGATTGGTTTTCCGATGCTGGTTCTCGGTAAACTTGAAGGGCTCGCCCAGCAGCGGAATCGCACCGATGCACGGAACTTTCTGCACACTGGCGGTATTATCCTCCCGCATCAGGCCACCGAGCACAATCATCTGGCTGTTATTGGCCAGCACTACGGTTTTGATTGAGCGCTTCTTGGTAATCAGATCGCTGCTGTTGGTATTGGCACTGGCGGCATTGTCGATACTGGAAACTTCCTGATATAACTCCAGACGCACCGTATCACCACCGGATATCTGCGGTTTCACCCGCAATGTCAGACCGATATCCTTGCGCTCAATGGTCTGGAAAGGATTGGGGTTTGCGTTGCCTGTGGATGCACTGACCCCGGTAATAAAAGGCACATTCTGACCGACAATAATTTCCGCTTCTTCATTATCCATGGTCAGAATATTGGGCGTGGACAGCACATTGGCATCGGCATCGGCTTCAAGCGCCTGGGCCATCGCGCCAATGGACAACGCACTGTTCACCCAACCGACCGTCGCACCTGCCGATGCGGTCTGGGCCAGTACCAGCGGACGACTGACCGGATTTGCCTGGGCCGCATTGTCAGCCAGTGCCTTGCCAACTCCCTGCAGATTGCCGAACCCCTGCACACCAAAAAATTGCCCCGTCTTGCCCATCCACTCCACGCCAAAGCGCTCGAGTGCGTTGCCCGAAACTTCCACCAGCAGCGCCTCAATCAGTACCTGGCGGCGCCGGATGTCCAGCCTGTCGATAATACGGGAGACCGCAGTCATATCACTGGGACCGGCCGTAATCAGCAATGCATTGGTTGCCGGATCGGGGACAATCTTTACATCGCCGGTAAACAGCGGTTTGGCTGCCACTGCTGCGCCGGCCTGCGCTGTTGCTGCAGATTGTCCGCCAACAAGTTCGTTCAGCACCTTGGCCATATCTTCCGCCTTGGCATGCTGCAGATAAATAACGCGCAGGCGTCCGCTGTCCGCCTCAGGCGCGACATCAAGCTTTTCGATCACGGTCGCCACTTCATTGATCGTTTGCGGCGCACCAATCACGATCAGCATATTGCCTGGCTGCTGGGCAAAGGCACGCAATTGCGTGATGCCCTGAGCCGGAGCTCCCCCCTGCGCCGAATAAAGATTATTCAGCGTCGTTGCCAGCTTATCAGCAGAAGCATGTTTCAGATGAAACAGTTGCACGCCAACCGCATCCTTGCGATCCATGATCGAAAGAATCTTTTCAATGCGGGAAATATTCCGGGCACTGTCCGTCACCAGCAGCATATTGCCACGAGGATAGGCGACCAGGTGTCCATTGGGCGGAATCAACGGGCGAATCAGTGCCGATAATTGCTGCGCATCGGCATACTTAAGACGCACCACACGGGTTACCATGGCGTCGTCCTCTTTTTGTCCATGCCCCCTGGTAAACAGCGGCACTGGCATTTGTTTGCTTTCCGCCCGTGGTACGATTTTGATGACCGAGCCACTCGGCACAGTCGCAAAACCATTAATTTCCAGTACTGAGAGGAACACTTCGTAAGCCTCTTCTTCAGAAATCGGTGAAGGTGAAATAATGGTCACATTCCCCTTGACCCTGTTATCGACCAGAAAGTTTTTGCCGGAGAACCCGGCCACGAATTCAATCAATGCACGAATATCGGCATTCTTGAAATTCAGGGTAACGTCTCTGGCCCATCCGCTAGTCGCCATACCAAGCAATACGCCCAGCAAGGTAACGATCATTATCAACTTTCTCATGCTACATCTCACTTTCATTCCGGTTCCTGATTCTGACACAATAAAATTCTTTTAATTATTTTCAATGACTTAGTTCAGTCCGGTTAATGTAATTTATTTGACTGGTAACACACCGGGCTCACGGAGCGCTCCTCGTTATCGCAGGTGGTGTATGCATCGTCGCCAGAGCAGGTTTTTTCTGCATCGTGACTTTTTCCATTCTCCCGTTGCGTTTGATGATAATCGCATCACTGTCCACGGCATGCAAAATCACACCGGCCTGAATCTGCTCCCCAACGAAATAAACATGTTGCTGTCCGTCACGTTTGATAATGGCTGCCGACTGATCACCTGCCTGCACCAGCCCCAGCAACTGAATATGAAGCGGGCTGTCAGCCACTGATGTGGTTTTAGGCTCTGCCACATGCTCCGATTGTTTCTTGCCGAACAGGGAAACAGCCGTCAGTTCTGCCAGTTCGGGTAACTGCATCACCCGCACAGGCTCATCTCCGGCCGATGGCCCTGCATACTCAGGCACGCCCTGCCAGAGATCGACCAGCAACCATGCCAGCAGAAACAATAGCAACAATTCCGCCATCAATGGCAGACGAATCATCAGGGCACGACTGGTATGGAGCATATTCACAGGAATCAATTCTAGCATAAATCCAGGCCTGCTTAAGACGGCTACAGATTCCGGTTGAGAAAAGCCGTCAGCAACCAGTTAATGATTAAACCAACCGCCAGCGGCATTAAATCCATCGATGTATAGGCCATGATTGCCGAGACCAGCGTCACAATGGATGTCAGCAGCAATTCCGCGCGCAACTCCCGCGTAAATGCGACCAGCCGACCGATGGCTACCAGCGCAAAGGTTCCCGCAAAAATATAAATGACAGTTGGTGTGTTGATAAAGGCATAAACCTCAGCCACATGACCCTCCTGCAAAAGATTCGCAGTTAACCCCGTTCAGGCCATGCTGTCAAACTCGCTGCACTTGTGTTTCCACCATGCGATAATGCGATCTGCGCTGTAAAAAAGGTTTTTCAACCCAGTGCCATGAGAGATAAGCGAAAGCAAACAGACACAGCAACGTCAATCCTGTCCCCAGCCATGGCGACACATCAAAAACCCCCAGACTGATAAAGCTTTGAATCAGCGGAAAATGCCAGATATATAAGCCATAGGAAAAATCACCAAATTTCCCCCAGTTACCCAGATACACCAGCACCATGGCGAAATAAATCACATTCACGGCCAGCGATAACGGATAAAGGGGATAGAGGGCGTCATGATCATAGCTGAACAACAATACAGGGATGGCTGCCATCAACAAATAATGCGCATGCTTTTTGAAATATTCGAAATAATGATAACAGCACATGCCCGAAACAAAAAAAGCCAGCTGGCCTGGCAATTGCCGCTCCAGAACCAGATAAAAGGCATGACTCCTGCCCAGATATTGCATTAGCATCGAGTAGCTGATCGCCAAAGCATAAACCACCAGCATAACCTTCAGCGCACCAAATCGACGCATCAACCAGAGCAGGAAAGGCAAAAAGATATAAAACATGAATTCGATCTTGATCGTCCACAAAGCGCCGTTAACAGCAGTAATGCGATGATCAGCAAATACGCCGGGTAATTCCGGATGCAGAAAATTCAGCAGCAGCAGGTTGGATAAAAGGTACTTGAGCCATGCCACACAAAAATATTCGTGCCACGTCAATGTAGAAAGCGAGACGAATAATATCGCGCACAGCACAACAACGGCCACATAAGCGGGAAAAATGCGACGAATGCGTTTCTGAAAATAATCGCCCAGGCTTTTCGCCTTATCCAGGCTCATATAGACAAGGAATCCGCTGACAACAAAAAAACCATCCACTGCCAGACTGGCATTAAAATAATGGCTAACCGCCCGAATTGCAGGAAGTCCTGTCAGCGCCCCGAAGTGCGCAAACACAACAATCAGGGCCAGCAGCATTCTCAACAAATCAAAATTATTTATGCGAAAATCATTCATAACGTGTTCCCTGCTGGCATTTCACGATTGTGGAACGGAGAAAACGGATGGTCAACACTCCGGCAATAACCGGCTGATCTCCGTGCAAAAGGTGTAACAGAATTCTTTTGAAGATGTATTTCAGACGTGTATTATATCGCACATTAACCGTAGCCAGGATAAAGACAGCCACACTCAAAACAGGTGACAGGGGGAAACGAATGGCCGATAATAATACACAGGAACCCAAAATCGTACGGAATATCCACGTACGCAATGATCAACTGGAAGGAACATCTTACAAGAAACAGAATAACGTATTACGCATGGTGTTGTTCTATATCACATGTGGACTACTGGTTATTCTCGTATCCTATGGCGGATTATTTTTCACCAAGGCCAATCTGAAAGAAGGCATTGCCAGTGGTGATGCAGCCACCCTGGAAAAAGCCATCAACTTCACACGCGTCAATCGCACGCTGAAATCGCAGATGCCGGGCATTCTGCAGGAAGCCAAACCGAACGAAGAAGAAACCAAGTATCTGGCATCTGCCGATATCAAATATGAAGGTCCGCTGCTGCAGATATCCCCGGAAAATATTGCCGAAATACTGGTCAAAAGCGGCCTGATCAGCAAAAATCCGGATGGCAGCCTGTCCTATGATGATGTGGAGACATCTCTCGATTCCATGGCTTATTCACGTATCAGCGTCAAGGCTGTCAACAAACAACACCCGGAACTATGGCTGATGCTGACCATCCAGAAAGATGAATCACTGGTGCAATGGCGCGTGACCGGTGTGCTGATGTCTGAACCGCTACGCGACAAGGCCATTGAATAAACCCTGAACATTCAACAAAAAACGCCCGGCAAGGAATGCATCCTGCCGGGCGTTTCTCAATCTGACGCAGCTCAGGCAGCGACTCTTTGCGTGCGTCTCCGCCGGCGCGGTGAACGTTTCGCATTGTGCGTATGCCCTGCCTTTTGCCCGCCGCGTCCTGCCGTTTCCCGCTGCTGACTGCCGGAAGTGAAGCATGCCGTTGAAAATCCAGGCACATCAACAACCGGAATTTTCTTGCGAATCAGTTTCTCGATGCCTGCCAGCAGTTTCATTTCCTCGCCACTGACCAGAGACATCGCCTCACCTGAACGGCCGGCCCGCCCGGTACGTCCGATACGATGTACATAATCTTCCGGCACATTCGGCAACTCATAATTGACCACATGCGGCAACTGATCGATATCCAGTCCGCGCGCGGCAATATCGGTCGCGACCAGCACCCGCACCTCGCCTTTTTTAAAACCAGCCAGCGCTTTCGTACGCGCTGTCTGACTTTTATTGCCATGGATGGCCGCCGCATGAATGCCATCCTTGCCCAGTTGTTCGGTCAGCCGGTTGGCGCCGTGTTTGGTGCGCGTAAACACCAGCACCTGTCGCCAGTTCTGGCTGGAAATCAGATGCGACAGCATGGTTCGCTTGCCTGCCTTTTCCACCCTGTGTACGACCTGCCTGACCTGCCCGGCCGTTTCGTTCCGGGCCACTTCGACCAACACGGGATCACGCAGGATCCCTGCGGCCAGCCGCTTGATGTCATTGGAAAACGTCGCCGAAAATAACAGGTTCTGCCGTTTCTTCGGTAACAGCGCCAATACCTTGCGAATATCGTGAATGAATCCCATATCGAGCATGCGGTCCGCCTCATCAAGCACCAGCATGTCAACCTGGGATAAATCGGCAACGCCCTGCCCGGCCAGATCCAGCAATCGTCCGGGCGTCGCCACCAGGATATCCACCCCGCGACGCAGGGTTTTGATCTGCGGCTGAATGCCGACACCACCGAAAACAACGGCAGAGCGCACGGGGAGATATTGACCATAGATAGTGATACTTTCGCTCACCTGGGCAGCCAGCTCGCGCGTCGGCGTCAACACCAATACGCGGATAGGGCGTTTGCCGGAACTAACCGGTTTCTTTTGCAGCAGGGCCAGCATGGGAAGCGTAAAGCCTGCTGTCTTGCCTGTGCCTGTCTGGGCCGCAGCCATAATATCATGCCCCTCGAGCACCACCGGGATGGCTTGCGCCTGAATCGGTGTCGGGCTGCTATAGCCCTGTTCGCGCACCGCGCGAAGTATCTCCTGCGGGAGATCAATTTGTTCAAATGTCATTATATGTATTTCCAGTATCTGCCCGCCGGAAGAATCCGGACTGATCTGGGTCAGATGTATATTCATTCGCATCAGTTCGATGTGAAAAAGCGATGCCGATCAGAAAACGATCGCTTGAAGTGGCTGCACTGTACAGTATCGGCAGACAATCACAAGCAATTCCGCCATAATCGGCGTGCGATCAGGCGCAGTCAGACTCACGGAGCAACCCATGACATTTAAAACCACGGATCTATATGATGTGCATCTGGAACAATTACAGGTTGCCGCACCGATATTCCGCGATTTCGGCGGCAGACAGCGCTTTCACGGCAAAATCGTGACCCTGAAGGCTGTCGATGATAACACCTACCTGAAAGCTGCCTTTGAAACCCCGGGACATGGCAAGGTGCTCGTGGTCGATGCTGCCGGTTCCCTGCACTGCGCCATGATGGGCGATGTCATGGCTGCGCTGGGCGCATCCAACGGCTGGGAAGGCGTTGTCATTCACGGCTGTATTCGTGATTCCGCTGATGTCGCCAGGGTCGATATCGGCGTCAAGGCATTGGCGACCATCCCGCGCAAAACCGTCAAACGAAATCAGGGAATCATGGATATCCCTGTCCATTTTGCCAATGTGACCTTCTGCCCCGGCTACTACCTATACGCCGATGAAGACGGCATTGTGCTTTCGGCTGAGCCTTTACTTTGATGACCCCCTGTACATATAAATGGTGAAATCGTTCGCCAGATAATCATCGCGCATATGGCAATCCGGACACAACGTACTGCACCAGCGCCAAACCTCCTGCGGTTGATGGCTTTGCAAATCATGCGCGCGAAGCGTTCGTGCATCCAGCAGATTAAACGCCACGCCATGCCGACACAGGGCAAACATCCGGGTAACCACGCGCCGCATATAGGCCCCCTGATCATGCAACGGCTCATTGAGGGCACCGGATAATATTACCCAGTCAAACGAATGCTCCGCGAACGCCACATCGAATAACTCCCCCTGCAAAAAACGCCCTTCGGCATGACGCCGGCGAGCCTCGCGCAACAGGTCGGGAGACAAATCGATGCCGGTATAGCGAATCGTTCCATGCTGCCGTTCAAACCAGCCCATAAAATCGCCAAAACCGCAACCGACATCGAGCACCGAATCACCTGCCCGGATACCAATCTCCGCCAGCACGGCAAAACGGATTTCCTGAATCTCGCGGGAACTCCAGTACAGGGCATGGGGATGATAACCATGCCGTGTCAGACTGTCCCGATGGCGGTCAATAATGCGCTTGCGCTGCTCTTCCTTCATCAAACGAAACTGTAAACGCTATTGCAGTGAATACCAGCCAACGCATACACACCGGCCACAAAACAGGCCCTGGATCCGGACAACGATCCGTCGCCGTTCCCTACTTCGTCAGCGAAATAAACACTTCCGGAAGTTTTTCCGGCAAGCGATCGACATGATCAATAATCGTATACTGCTTGCCGAAGATATCCGCCACGTATTCATCGGCCTTTGGATCGAGATTGATGCAGTAGGTGTAGATACCATCCCGGTCCAGTTCCTGAACGGCCTTGTGCGCATCGGCAATCAGCAACTGTTCATCCTGCATATCGATATCGGCCGGCTCACCATCGGTCAGAATAAGCATCAGTTTTTTCTCGGCCTTTTGCGCCTTCAGATAATGTGCCGCATGCCGCATGGCCGCTCCCATGCGTGTCGAATAGCCGGCCTCCATGGCCGCCAGACGTGCTTTCACTTCATCATTCCAGCGCTCAGAAAAACCCTTGATATGATAATAACGCACATCATGGCGGGTATTCGAATGAAAGCCCCCGATAGCAAACGGATCTCCCACCTGTTCAATCGTCCAGGCCAGCAGCGAGACGGCTTCCTGGGACAATTCAAGAATGGTCTGATTGCTACCCGGCGCCTTCTCCTCAAGCGACTGGGAGAGATCAAGCAACAGGGTCACGGCGACATCTCGTCCATCTGCACGATGCGACATATTAATGCGCGGATCGGGCGCCGCCCCGCCCTTGAAATCAATCAATGAGCGGATGGCCACATCCAGATCCAGCTCCGAACCCTCTTCCTGATAACGAATCCGCACCTTGTCCTGCGGTTTAAGCATATCGAGAATAGCTTTCAATCGTTTGGCCAGGGCGCTGTGCTTGGCCAGCAGGTTATCGATCTTTACCGCCGCCGAACTCGGGTGCAACGCCTCATACACACTCACCCAGTCCGGACGATACTGCTGGGTGTTGTAGTCCCATTCATGATAATGACGGGGAGGCAGGCCATTGAGTTCTTCCTCGTTTTTCTTGCGTTTATCAAGATGCTCAAATGTTGTTTCTTCATCATCGCCCTGTTCGATATAAATCCACAAATGGCGATTATCATCACGATAATCCACCTCGGTATTGTCGAAATATATCTTGGGTGAAAGATCCCTCTGCTGGCGAGTCCGGGCGATAAATGACAGCCCCAGCGAGGCCATCTCCGCACTACTCGACTCGCCTTTCTCCATCTCGGCAAAAAAGCGCTCGACAAACTCCCGTACATCCTTGTTTTCGTACTCATAATCCGGATCAAGAATGGCACGCGAGACCATGGCAAGGCGGAGGCGGAAGATCGATATTCCCTCCTCTTCCAGCTTGAGGTCCTCCTCTTTGGGAACAGGATGCAGGGCCAGAAACAACTTTTTCAGGCCCGGATAGCGTTTACAGGCCAGGTAATCAACCCGTGAATCCTCAAACACCTCAACACCGACACGCTGAAAGGGACTCCAGTTGTCCACAACCATCTTCTGACTCCAGCGCCGGTGCGCCGCCATATGCGCCAGCGCCGCCCGATAACGGTCGATACCGCGCACACCGCGATCATCATCATAGACATCGGGCAGACGGATGCCCATATCATCAAAATATGGCATCGGCTTGCGCAATTCATCAAAAGCCAGCGAATACGGAACCAGATAGTCATGATCCTGCCACAGGCCACGCAAATAAAGATCAAGCTTTCGCTCGTGATCAATCAACAACGTGCCATGACGTTCACGCTGCATAACGGCATGCGCATCGGCCGACTGGACACTGAAATAATCAATCTGTCGTTCGGGATGGTTATTGTAATACTGGATACCATATTCAACCCAGTTTTTGAACCCTTCCAGCGACAATTCACTCAGCAGACGCGGTGCCTGCTTCAGCAACTCCGGCAACCCCGGACTCGGAAACGTCGTATGATGCCCATGCACCGAGCCTGAGGTGCGCAGCATCATATCGCGTATGATTTCCATATACTGTTTCAGCAATTCCCAGGACTGCAAACGGCGTGCTACCGCCGCAATACTCTGCAAAAAGGGCACCATCGCCTTGAAGTTCGTATGTGTGGACATGTAGTGCGCAAATTCCCGCAGTTCATCCAGTGCTGCCTCACCTACCAGTGAAGCCACAACCGGAGCCTCCTCAAGGTAGACCAGCAAAGGTTCGGGGCCGCGCCCCATCTTGCCGAGAAAACGGGCATTTTCGATGTAGCTGGTCAGGCCCTCCTCCGTAAGCAGGGCCTTGGCCTCGGTCATGCACTCATCAAAGACCCGGTCAACCTGGGCAAAATTACAGCCCAGGCGCTGCCAGTACATCTCAAGTTCCATGTTTCTGGGTTGTTTGTCAGTCATCGGACTCATTGCACCCGGTCATTATAGAAGATCATGGCTGATTCAGCCGAAAGTCGCATCAATAGCATGATCCAGGGTATCGCGGATATCCACATCATCGGTGATCGGACGCACCAGTGCCATCCGACAAGCCGCCTTCGGCTCAATGCCGCCCTTGATCAAAGCTGCCGCATAGGTCAACAGACGGGTGGAAATTCCTTCATCCAGACCATGTCCCTTGAGATTCCTGGCCGTGCCGCCGATCGTCACCAGCTTGGCAGCCAGTTCCGTATCAATGCCGGTTTCCTTTGCCACAATATCAGTTTCCACGGCTGCTTCGGGATAATCGAATTCAAATGCCGCAAAACGCTGCTTGGTGGACTGCTTCAGGTCCTTCATCAGGCTCTGATAGCCCGGATTATAGGAAATCACGAGCTGGAAATCCGGATGTGCCTCGACAAGCTCCCCTTTCTTATCCAGAGGTAGTGTGCGGCGATGATCGGTCAGCGGGTGAATCACGACTGTCGTGTCCTGACGCGCCTCGACCACTTCATCGAGATAACAGATCGCACCGATGCGCGCCGCCGTTGTCAGCGGACCATCCAGCCAGCGTGTGCCATTGGCATCCAGCAGGTATCTTCCGACCAGGTCCGAAGCGGTCATATCTTCATTACAAGCCACGGTGATCAGGGGCCTGCCGAGTTTCCAGGCCATATATTCAATAAAACGGGATTTGCCACAACCTGTCGGCCCCTTGACCATGACCGGCAAACGCGCGGCATAGGCTGCCTCATACAACGCCACTTCATTGCCCTGCGCCTGGTAGAAAGGCTCCTCGGCAATTTTATATTGTTCCTTGTCCGTGCTCATCGCATTTCCTCCAGAAAACTGATGCATTGATACTAGCCTCGATGCAGCAATAAATCATGTTCGCATAAATTATAATACAAATAAGATTAACTTATGAGATTACCCGCCTGATAAAAAAAGGCCCTTACCGAAGTAAGAGCCTTTTTCGCTTCAGGACTGAAAGCCGTACTTACTTGTGTACGCCCAGCTTTTCGCGCCAGCCCGGATAAAGCTTGTCAGCATCATGCGGGAAGGACTCGAACGCACGCGCGAATTCCTTGTGCGTCTTGGCGAATTCGATCGGATCTTCGCCATTCTTCCAGCACTCATAAGCCTGACCCAGAGAAATACCACCGGCAGCCGGGCTGTCGATATGACCGAAAGAACCGCCACCGCAGGTATTGATCACATTGCCATGACCCAGGTTCTCGAAGAAGCCTGGCAGACGCAGTGCGTTCATACCGCCGGAGATGATCGGAGCCGTCGGCTTCATGCCATACCACTTCTGGTTGAAGTAGTGACCCATGCACTCATCGCGCTCCAGCATATAAGCCAGTACGGTTTCGTTGGAATGACCTTCCATCTTGCCGTAGCCCATGGTGCCGGTATGGATACCGGAAGCACCCTGCAGGCGAGCCAGCTTCATGTAGCACAGCGGGTCCATGCCCATCGGCGACTTGTAGGACGTCACTGCACCATGACCGGCACGATGGAAGTGCAGGAACGTGTCCGGGAAGGCGCGACGCGCCGTCGTAACACCGGCAGGACCGGTCACAAAACCATCGATCAGGAAGGCAACATGCTTCTCATTGCCATACTTGGCGAACTGCTCGAGAATGTATTCGCCACGCGCAATGCACTCACCATGGAAGTCGGCCGTTGCGTTAGCTGAAAACAGCTTCGCCTGACCTGTTTCCTGCTGTGCGCGATCCATGGCTTCGGCAACCAGCGGAATCACTTCCTTCATCGGGCAGAACGGCTGATTTGCCTGCGGCTCATCATTCTTGATGAAGTCGCCACCCAGCCAGAAATCATAGCAGGCTTTGGCGAACGGCTCAGGGCGCAGGCCAAGCTTCGGCTTGATGATCGTACCGGCGATATAACCACCATCTACTTCCGGACGACCCAGCACCTTCCACAGGTCTTTAATGCCTGCGCTTGGTCCGTCAAATTTCTTGATCATGCATTCCGGCACCATGAAGTCGAGCATACGCAGGCCGTTATGATCGCCCATGCCCTGGTTGTTACCCAGAATCAGCGACCACATGTGCGATACATTGTAATGACCATCCGTCAAATTCGGATCAAACAGATCAACAGGATAAGCGATCTTCATCAAACCGCCGCCGGTAACCGGATCATCACCAAATGCGGTTTCATCCACTTCATATACCAGCGCGTCAACACCGCGGGTAAAGTCATCCGTTGTAGAAACTTCTACATTGGTACCGGTTGAAGATTCTGCTGCAACATGCGCAGCCACTTCCAGAAAGCCATAGCCAGGGGCCGGAATGAGCTTATAAGCAACAAGCAGGTGCTTGCCGCCGGCGATCAGATCCTCTTCCTTGAGGCTCAGATCAGCATAACGATTCGATTGATCCATAGTAAGATCCCTCCAAAATTAAAATGTTCGAGTAGCAGCCTGCCGGGCAGACCCCCCTCCGCGGCAGAGGACGATACACCTCCTGCGCCACGATGGGAAGTCTGCACAGATGCTTCCATCATGTAAAATCAAAGCTTATGATGTCACCCATAAATTCACCTTATAGGATGAGCCGATGCATATCACCCTGAAGCAATTACAGATTTTTCGCACTGTCGCCGAATTACAAAGCTATACCCAGGCAGCCAGACAACTTTACCTGACGCAGCCTGCCGTTTCCATGCAGATCAAACAACTGGAAGAAGAAGTCGGCATGCCCGTCTTCGATCGCATCGGCAAAAAAATCCAGCTTACCGATGCCGGCCGCGAACTGCTGCAACATGCACGTAATATTCATATTCAGCTGGAAGAGGCACAGCAAAGCATGGAAGAGCTGCGCGGCATCAAACGCGGGCGACTGCACCTGACCATGGCCTCCACGGCCAACTATTTCACGCCCCGACTGCTGGCCGGATTCTGTCGCGAATATCCCGACATTCAAATCAGCCTGAGTGTGGCCAATCGTGCCGGCCTGCTGCAGGCGCTTGAGCAGAATACCACCGACATGGTCATCATGGGCGAGCCACCGACAACCATGCCGCTGGCGGCTGAAATATTTATGGAAAACCCGCTGGTCATTGTCGCCCCGCCCGGACACAGACTGGCAGGAAAGAAGAACATCACCCTGAAAGAAGTCGCCCGCGAACACTTTATCATCCGTGAAATCGGCTCGGGCACACGCGCGGCCGTGGAACGTTTTTTAAGCACACACGATCTGGAACGACCGCAAAGCATTGAAATGAATTCATCCGAAGCCATCAAACAGGCCGTACAGGCAGGCCTCGGGCTCGGCGTCGTATCCATGCACACCCTGGAAATGGAACTGACGCTGAAACGCCTGATCGTACTCAATGTCGAGGATTTCCCGATCATGCGCCACTGGCGACTGGTTTATCGCAAGGATCGTCATTTCTCTCCGGTCAGCCAAGCCTTCCACGACTATGTACTGGAGCACACCTCGGAGCTACTCCCCAGCTTCACCACCTGAGCCCCCTGCTTCCGCCTCCGCGGGCAAGGGCCTGGCGCTTGCTTTCGCCAGCCATAGCCCCAGCTCATATAACAGCAGCATCGGCACAGCCAGGAAGGTTTGTGAAATAATATCCGGCGGCGTCAGGATGGCGGCGAAAATAAAGGCCCACACCACCATATAACGGCGCTTTGAAGCCATGGCTTCCGCAGTTACCAGATCCAGACGGATCAGCATCATCATCACAATGGGAATCTGAAAACTCAGACCGAAGGCAAACAGTAATTTAATTACCAGCGACAGATATTCACGCACCGCCGGCATGGCCACGATATGTTCGGTCGAGAAGCCGAGAAAAAACTGGAACACCAGCGGAAACACGACAAAAAAGGCAAAGGCCCCGCCGGCAAAAAACAGTGCCACGCTGGACAGGAAATAACCCAGAAACGCCCGCCGTTCATGCCGATACAATCCCGGTGCAACAAAGGCCCAGAGCTGATAAAACGTAAACGGTGCGGTAACAAACAGGCTCAGCACAAAGGCGATTTTCAGATAGGTGAAAAACACATCCGGTGCATTCAGGAACACCAATGGCGTTCCCGCCGGCAGGGCATCCCGAATAGGCTGCGAGATCAACTCGAAAATCACATCCGAGACATTCATCAGCACAACAACGCCCAGGATATAAACCACGGCGGCCCATATCAGGCGGCGACGCAATTCACGCAAATGCGGCAGGATACCCGTAGCCGGCGCGCTTTCAGCAGAATTCAATGCTGCTCCTTCTTCCCTGCATCGCCCTCATCCGTCAATGCATCCACCGACAAGGCATCCCGAATCTCCTCGGCCGGTTGTCGAACAGGCCGGGTTTCCATGTCAATCTGATGCCTGATGTCCTCCCCCCATTGTCGGGCGCGCCGCACAAAACGGCCGATCTGGGCAAAAAATTCGGGCATGCGCTCCGGCCCCAGCACGAGAAAGGCAATCGCTGCAATCAGTATTAATTCAAACAGGCCAATATCAGGCATCACAGTGTGGCCTTACGACGAACTGTCCGTCCCGGATGACTTCGCATCTTTCTTTTCATCATCCCCCATATTCTGGCGAAAGCTTTTAATCCCCTTGGCCAGCCCGGCACCAATCTCCGGCAGCTTTCTTGCCCCGAACAGTACCAGCACGATGACCAGAATCAGAATCAGTTCCGTTGTTCCCAAACCCATTGTCTCAACTCCTTTCTCCCCGACAAATCCTGTCACAAGGGCCAGCACGATAGGGTTTTACCCTGCCGAAGCAAGCCCCGGAATACCGAGCCCTGCATTGTAACAAGGCTGAAGTGACGCTATCATGCCCGTCCTTTTTAGGGAATGAAAGGAGTGGTATTTGTTTAAAAGCATCCTCATTGCCAATCGCGGGGAATGTGCAATTCGCATTATTCGTTCATGCCA
>WFNX01000137.1 GCA_015488375.1 Mariprofundaceae bacterium
CAAAGGCCAGGCCACTGACAAAACCGCCACCGCACTGCAGCAGCCAGGCCCATAACGTCATGCCGAACAACCCCAGCCAGAGCTGGTCGTAAGGAGAAAAGGCAAACGGCATCATGGCCCCGGCCACGAACGCCAGCATTGCATTCGGCCATCGCTGTTGCAGACGGACAGCGATCATGCGTATCAACCGTGGCGGGAAACGCGTAACTTCAGGATGCGACGGGCATCGGACTGCAGCACGACAAACTGCAGGCCATACAGGCGGATGCTTTCTCCGCGACGCGGAATACGTCCGAGTTCGGTTGTGATCAGCCCGGCCACGGTATCGAAATCTCCCTCCGGCAACGTCACCCCCAGTTCATCGGCCAGTTCCTCGACCAGCATGCGACCCATGACAATATAACTGCCGTCATTCTGCGCTACGCATTCGATTTCGGTCACATCACGCGCTTCATCAATTTCACCGACAATCTCGGTCAGCAGATCGGATAACGTTACCAGCCCGGCCGTTCCGCCGTATTCATCATGCACGATGGCCATGTGCACCGATTCGCGTTTCATTTCGGTGAGCAGACCGGACACCTTCTCCAGTTCCGATACACGCAGACAACGGCGCACAAAATCCTTTAATTCACCCGTCCCGCCCTGCACATGCCAGGCCACCAGATCGGAGGCGTGAATCGCTCCCAGCACATGATCAATATCACCATCCATCACCGGCAGGCGATTGACGCCGCTCCCCACCATGCGCCGCTCGACTTCGGCAAAATCCGCATCAAGCGTCACGGCATGAATATCCGAACGCGGAATCATGACCTCCCGCACACGGGTTTCATGAAACTCCACCATGCCTTGCAACATATTGCGCTGCTCATCCGAACGCACGGCTTCGGCTCGGCTGATAACTTCCAGCAATTCTTCCACGGTCCGCCCCGGCCGCAGCCAGTACAGCAGACGTTTGCGCCAGCGGTCGATCAATGCATGCGTCAATTGCATGAAGCATTCTCCTGTGTGGCCCATAGCGGAAACGGATCATGCAACCCCAGCGCCTGCATCACCTGCTTCTCCAGCGTCTGCATACGCCGCCTGTCTTCCGCCGCGGCATGATCATAACCAATCAGGTGCAGGGTTCCATGCACCACCAGATGTCGCACATGATCGGCCGGCGACAGCCCCAGGCGCTCCGCCTCATGCAATACATAGGGCAACGCCAGCGCAATATCGCCGAGATATTCATCCAGCGTAAACGCCGGCCCTGTCTGTAACGGAAACGACAGGACATCGGTAGCGCAATCCTGCCCCCGCCAGTGCCGGTTCAGCTCGCGGATGCGCGCATCCGTAGTAAAACGCAGGCATAACTGTGCCGCTTCGGCATTGTCGAAGCCGGCGCATTGCAGTGTCTGCTGCACCGTCTGCCGCAACAGGGCACAGGAAGGCAGCGCTTCCGCCTCCACCCCTTCGTCCACAAGGATATCAATCATTGTTGTCCGGGCTGTTCTGACGTTCGTAGGCATTCACGATCGATTCAACCAGGCGGTGACGTACAACATCACGCCCGCTGAGCCGGCAAATCGCCACATCCGGCAGGCCATCGAGCACCTGCAAGGCATGGGACAAGCCACTGCCCCGATGATTGGGCAAATCGATCTGGGTGATATCGCCGGTTACCACCATTTTTGAGCCGAAGCCCAGCCGGGTCAGGAACATTTTCATTTGCTCGCGTGTCGTATTCTGCGCTTCATCAAGAATAATAAAGGCATCATTGAGCGTGCGCCCGCGCATGTAGGCCAGCGGCGCAATCTCGATACGCCCGCTTTCCAGCAAGGCATTCATTTTTTCCAGTCCGAGCATATCGGTCAGCGCATCGAACAACGGGCGAAGATACGGGTCCACCTTCTGCTGCATGTCGCCGGGCAAAAAACCCAGCCGTTCGCCGGCCTCTACCGCCGGCCGCGTCAGCACGATACGCTCAACCTGATTATTCAACATGGCCTGCACGGCAGCCGCCACGGCCAGATACGTCTTGCCCGACCCGGCCGGCCCTACAGCCAGGGTCAACACATTGTCATTCATCATCGCCACATATCGCCGCTGATTGGCGGTTTTGCCGCGAATATGCCGGCGCCCGGCCAGTAACACATCATCGGCATGTTCAGTGGTCGCACTCCGGGCATGGCTGTCCTTGAGCATGCCGGCCAGCGCCGCCCGGCTGACATCCCGTCCGCCTGCCGCCAGTCGCCGCATCAGGCTCGCCGCCTCATCGGCACGTTCGCCCTCGACCGTCCACTGGCCGGGCGAACCAAGGAATCGCACCTGAAAGAAATCCTCCACCTGCCTGAGCACATAATTATCCGCCCCGCACAAACGCTGCAACGCCGCCGTATCCAGCTCCGGCAGAGCCAGACTGACCTTCATGCAACAGCCCCCGGGGAATTACTCCGCAACAATCAGCTCACCGC
>WFNX01000138.1 GCA_015488375.1 Mariprofundaceae bacterium
CAGCAGTACCGAGGCTGCCAGATACGCCAGCGCGACAACATTTGCGGATAGCACGATAATTCCCCTTTATTTACGCTTGCGGAACATGGCCAGCATGCGCTGCGTGACCATAAAACCACCAAAAATATTGACCGAAACAAGCCCCACGGCCACGAGCCCCAGCACCGTTGCCAGATTCATCTCCAGCGGGCCGGAGGCCAGCAGCGCACCGACGATAATGATGCTGGAAATCGCATTGGTTACGCTCATCAGCGGCGTGTGCAACGCCGGCGTCACATTCCAGACCACGTGATAACCGACAAACACGGCCAGCACGAACACCGTGAATGAAAAGACAAACGGGTCCACCGCCGCACCGTGCGCCGACTGGGCCGCAGTCTGGGCAGCCTCCATCGCCGATGTATCCATCACTTACCTCCCTGCTGCAACAATTGCGGCTTCAGAAACTCCCCGTCGCGGCACAACATCGATGCCTCGATAATTTCGTCCTCGCGATTGATCACCAGTTGATCCTGATCCTTATCCAGCATCAGTTGCACGAAATTCAGCATATTGCGCGCATACAGGCTGCTGGCATCGGCGGCCATCAGCGACGGGATGTTGCTCACGCCCACCAGCGTGACGCCATGTTTAACCACCACGGCATCCTTTTCCGATAACGAGCAATTGCCGCCGGACTCCACGGCCAGATCGACAATCACCGAACCCTGCTTCATCGACTGCACCATGGCCTCGGTAATCAGTTCCGGCGCCGGGCGACCGGGAATCAGCGCCGTGGTAATAATCACATCGGCCTTCGCCGCATGCTCGGCCACCAGCGCCTGCTGACGCCGCCTGTATTCCTCGCTCATTTCGCGGGCATAGCCGCCCTCATCTTCGGCATCGGCATCGGCCTCCACCTCGACAAACTTCGCACCCAGGCTTTCCACTTGTTCCCTGGCGGCCGCACGCACATCAAAGGCCTCGACCTTCGCCCCCAGGCGACGGGCCGTGGCAATAGCCTGAAGGCCGGCAACGCCGGCGCCCATAATCAGCACCTGCGCCGGCTGTACGGTGCCGGCGGCCGTCATCAGCATGGGGAAAAATTTCGGATAATACTGTGTGGCCAGCAATACCGCCTTGTAGCCGGCAATATTGGCCTGACTGGAGAGCACATCCATACTCTGCGCCCGCGAAATACGCGGAATCATTTCCATGGCGAAACAGGTCAGGCCATGATCGGCATAGTCCTGCAGCAGCGGATTTGTAAACGGGGAGAACATGGCCGCCACCACGGCACCGGATTTGAGCATGGCCAGTTCCTCAGCATCAGGCGCCCGCACCTTGAGCACCAGGTCCGCCTCCGCACAGGTGGCCGCAAAGTCCTGAGCCATCGTTGCACCGACCGCCTCATAATCGCTGTCGGCAATGGCAGATGCCTGCCCCGCCTGTGTTTGCACGCGCACCTCGCAACCGGCGGCAACCAGTTTCTTCACTGTCTCCGGCGTGGCGGCAACGCGTTTTTCATTGGCATAGGTTTCGGCTGGAATGGCGATTAGCATCGTCGTACGTCTCCCTGAAGTGAATGGCTCGTCCATTCGACGTGCAGCATTGTAAAAGGCATGCCCGGATTTACAAGTTCAGGTCGGTTTTCTGCATCATTGACACATCCGGAGAAACCGCCGCCAACACGACCAGCTCACTGGCCGGCAAATAGGCATGGGCATAGGTCACCAGCCCGTCATCCATGATCGCGCCATCATACATCAGCACATCAATATCCAGCGTGCGCGGCCTCCAGGAACCCTGACTGCGATCCCGCCCCCGTGCATCCTCCCATTGCTTGAACAGGGCCTTCAGCTCATGCAACGGCCGGTCGCTGTGCAGCAGACAGCAGGCATTGAGAAAGTCATCGCCGTCCATGCCTACGGCCGGCGAGCGATACACGGCGGAAAAACGCACCTCGCCGAATTGCCTGCGCAACTGCTGCGCCGCCCATTGCAAATGACTTTCCGGCTCAATATTGGAACCCAGCCCCAGCAATACGGCCTTCATGATGGCTGGCGACTGCGTTCAATCAGCACAGCAACATTCTCACTGCCGCGCACGGCACCCGGCTTGGATAATTTCAAACGCAGCCACGGCACGGAGAACTCCTGCAGCACGATCTGCGCACACTGCTCGGCCAGCGCCTCGATCAGGCCGAAACTGGAAGATTCAATAAACGCAATCAGCCGTTTGGACACGGCCTTATAATCCAGCGTATCGGCAATATCGTCGCTTTTGGCAGCTCGCGAAATATCCCAGGCCATCTCAAGGTCCAGCCGGACAGTTTGCCGAATTTCGCGCTCCCAGTCATAAATGCCGATCACCGTGCGCACTTCCAGGCCCTCGATCAATACCCTGTCGCCACCCTGCATTAACTCCTCCCTTTGATGGCCAAAAAGCGGCCATTCTTGACAGCACCGCATATTACACCAAAATTCGCCCGCTTTTTTGTAGGGGATTTCGGAGAACTAATCATGTCACAGACGACCATCAAAACAACGAAAGATATCGTTTCCTGTTCCGATAACGGCCAGCATCC
>WFNX01000139.1 GCA_015488375.1 Mariprofundaceae bacterium
CCGGTATGTGTCTCCAGCCATTGCTGGCAGCGGCGCGTGAACGGCCCGTCCCCGGCCAACTGGCCATGGCGATGTGCCTGCTGGATATAGCGCAGCTCATCGCCGGTCATATACGGCTTATTAAACGGGATGGACAAGGTCGTCATTCGTTTCCCCGCCAGTACAGATAGACATGATCACCGCGCAAACGCCAGCTCTTGAGCAACTGCCCCAGGCCCGGCGTTGGTGCTTCCGCCAGTATGTAGACTCCCTTTTCCCGGCCACGATACCACCATATCGGCTCGCGATCCTGCCGCCAGACATCAATATAGGCCGCAATGGCCAGACCTGTCGCCACATCATTCTGTGTACGCAGCGGTGCATTGTCCGTCATATGCATGATCTCTTCGGCCACGGCCTTCACATCGCGTTCAGGGCGCCAGTCCTTGATATAGGGTAAAATCCCCACGCTGTAGGGAATCTTGATCAGCACCACCAGAGCAATCACCATCAGCGCCTGCCGCAGGCGAGTTGCATCCACCTGCAGGAGCAACCCGCTCAGCAACAGGGCCATTAAGCCATACAATGGCACCAGATAACGCGGCGTGGCCCCGGCCGAAAGCCAGAAAGGCAACAGACAGGCCAGCACAATCCACG
Organism: Mariprofundaceae bacterium; assembly: GCA_015488375.1. Classification (GTDB taxonomy): domain Bacteria; phylum Pseudomonadota; class Zetaproteobacteria; order Mariprofundales; family Mariprofundaceae; genus J005. The sequence goes on from WFNX01000139.1 coordinate 637, forward strand.
CCAGCGTTTGTCCATCTTCCGTCAGGGCAAAGCGCTGCTTTCGCTGCAGCCACCACCATAACAGCAACAGGGATACAGGCAGCGCACGAAAAACAAAGACCAGCGGATAACTCAGCCAGTGCCACAGATAATCAAGCAGACTGAAGCCGGCAAAATTACGCAAGGCGTCGCGAACGGTTGTCGTCGCGGTATTCTCACCTGCGGGCACGATCCAGGCCTGCCACAGCACGGGCACCGCCAATGCCAGCAATGCAGGCAAAACAAACAAGGGGCGCTTCAACAGCCGCCAGCGCTGCAGACGCCACATTAACACTAGGCCGGCAATGCCATACAAGGCATAGGCCGTGATATTTTTGGTCATGAAAGCCAGGGAAATCGCCACCAGTGACAGCAGCAGCCAGCCCGCATGCTCCTCCGCCATGGCTCGCCACAGCAGCACGATGGATGAGAAAATAAAACAGCCAAACAAGGCATCGACATAGCCCAGCCAGCCGTACCAGAACGCCACTTCTCCCATGGACAGATAGACCAGCGCCGCCAGCCAGCCGATACCCGGCCTGTCCCGATACAGCCAAACCGCAAACCATGCCGCCATTGCCGCACTCAACCATGTCGCAAACACAGAAACCAGGCGGATGGCGATATCCACATGCTCCCAGCCAATCAACATGCTAATGCTCATGACCGGCCAGTGCCACAAGGGTGAATGCGGCCAGACGCCGCCGAAAATCGACGGATGCAGCCAGTCATTACGTACGAACATCTCATAAGACTTGATTGCCATCAGTCCTTCTTCGCCGACATACTGCATCATCGGCAATGGCAACAGCATCAGAACAGCGGCCAGCAGCGCCAGATTTCGGCATGATGAACCGGATATCATCAACGTGTCAGCCTGTGATACACATCCACAGCCCCCCGAACGCGAAAGCCCAGTGATGCATAGAGATTCAGCGCTGCCAGATTTGCTGCCGAAATCGAACTGCGCAGCTCATCGGCACCCTGTTGAAACAGCTGTCTGCAAACAGCCGACCAGAAATAACGCGCCAATCCATGCCCGCGCACACTCGCATGCATCGCATGCAATACCAGCACACAATCCTTGTGCGCAATAAAACCGGCTGCCTCACCCCGATAAATCAGCGTAAATACATCGCCTTCATGCACATACAACTGTTGCAACCATTTTCGATAGCGTTGGTCTGCAGCAGCATCGGCAAGATTGAAATCACGATGAAAACGCCCATAAACAAAACTGCCATCACACATATTCAGCAATGTATCCAGAGAATCGGCTGGCGCCACATGGCAATCAGGATGTTCATAAAAATGCAAGTCGTTCTCACGACAAACCGGCGTAAGCAACGTGTCAACATAATAAAAGCCAAAACGATGCAACAATGCCTTATCTGCCAGAGGATCAATCTTAAGCGTATAGTGCCCGGGCTGTTTTTCTGCCTGACGCAAGGCCTGCTCTGATACGGAAACGATCTCATAGCAGTCAACGCCAAACGTTTCGCTATCCCAGGGCACCGGCGTTATGAAATCGGCTTGCATATCCTAGAAAGTCTTGTGGTTAATAACGTACAGCGGACGTTTCTTGGTTTCATCGAACGTCTTGCCCAGATAAATACCGATAATCCCCAGATTGGCAATAATCATGCCGCCAAGAAAATACAGCGATATCATCAAACTGCTCCAGCCCATAACCGGAATATCATACAATCCGGCATACACGAGCAACGCAACTCCCGCCAGAAAGGAGAGCCCGGCAATCGTAAAACCCAGTTTGATCGACATCCGCAACGGCTTGTCTGAATAAGCGATAATCGTGTCTGCCGCCAGGCTGAGCAATTTACGAAATGTGTACGTTGATTCACCGCTATAACGGGCTGCATGCGCCACATCGATCGTGGCAACAGGAAATCCCAGCCATTCCATCATCCCCGGCAAAAAGCGCAACCCTTCCCGAAGCTGGCGCACATTTTCAGCCACCTTGGCGGACATAATTCTGAAATTTCCCACCTTCGGATCGTAGTCCATATCCGTCAAGTAGTTGAATAGTCGATAGAACAGCAGTGATGACAACCGCTTTTCCATCACATCCTGACGACCCATACGACGCGCCAACACAACATCGGCTCCCTGTTGAGCCCTGGCGTACAAACGGGGAATCTCCTCGGGCTGGTCCTGCAAATCGCAATCCATGACCACGACCCAGTCACCTCGGGCATAATCGATACCTGCCGTAATCGCATGATGCTGGCCAAAGTTACGCGACAACTGGATTCCCTTGATACGTGGATCCTGTGCGGCCAGTTCCTGTATGATTTGCCAGGATGCATCACCGCCGCAATCCTCAACGAGAATGCATTCAAAGTCTTCCGTAATGCTCTCCAGTGCGGCCTTCAGACGCCGATACAACTCGTCCAGACAGTCTTCTGCCTTATAAACCGGGATCACAACCGACAGGTGCACCATGGGGCAAATGGTACACTGTTATCGTGACGAAAACACGTCCCGGCCATCACTTGCGCCCTCCAGTCGAATGCGCGTCATGTCAGCCGGCATTGCAGAATGGCATGAGCGTACGGAATATTCAGCAAATCGGAACGAACCGACAACAGCGCCTGCGAAAAAGATGCCTCTGCCAATATCTGGTAACCCTCCGGCTTCCGAACATTCTGCCCCCGGTCCCTGGCAATGATCCACCGTGCCAGCTTCGACTGCGATGGTGCATATGTCGGATCTACCGTCAACAACATGCCTCCCGGCTTCAATGCCGATGCTGCCAACGCAAAGAGCATATCCGCTTCTTCATCATCCAGGTGATGCAACAAACCAAAGGCAAGCACCAGATCAAACCGGCCCATATCTTCCAGCGTGGCCTCGCGCACCATTTCTGCACGAAACACCCCCCGCTGGCCGAAACGTTTTTCCGCTTCGCGGATATAGGCCGGTGAAGCATCAAAGCCGTAATAATGCATCGAATCAGGCAAATGGCGCAGGATCTCGGCTGTCCCGCAACCAATATCCAGCATGCGCAACCCGGCCATGGGGGGGAAATAATCGCGGACTAGGATACGCCGGGCCTTTTCCGCCCCAACCATGCGCTGCGCCAGGTTATAGATCACCGGATGAGAGAAAATCGCCCTGATACCCGAGGTAATCTGCGCCATATCACACCTCTCCCTTACGGATTGCAAAAATCATCGGCGTGGACATGGCCGGAAGCAGATAGCGCAGGCATTCCCCCAGTCCACTGGCCATCACCCATGCCGCCACTTTCATGGCCAGTCCCTGATGCCGTTGCCGAAACAGAGGATCATCATTGAGACGTTTCATCGCCTTGTAGAGCAGCGCCTTTTCAAAGCGGCAATGCAACCCATGCTGGCGACAAAAAACGCGCACCTCGCGAGCGGAAATAAAATTCAGTGATTCCCAGATTTCCGGATCACTGGCGGCCGGCAAGAACAGCCGCCGGCTCAGGCCGGGCAAGCGCCGCAGAACCGGTACTCCATAATGCGGCTCATAAGGAACCGAGTAATTCGGACAGGCATGAAGCATCATCCCCTGCCTGTCCAGCACGGACAGCATGGCCGTCAATGCCGCGCGCCAGTCGGGAATATGCTCGATGACATTATTGCTGAAAATCAGATCAAACGACCCATGCTGCACCGCGTTTAATTGCTGCGCCGACTCAGGAATCACCCGCAGCCCCAGTGACTGATAGCGCGCAAGCACGGCCTCCTTCAGCTGCTCAAAAATACCGAAGCCGCCCAGCGCCGGCTCCAGCGCAGTGACATGATAGCCTTCAGCCCTCAGAAAAAGACTGGTCAGACACAAGCCCGCCCCCACTTCCAGCATGGCGTTATCCGGCTGCAAATGCCCACTGATCAACGACAGCGTTACCCGGCTTTCATTGGCGTAGGTATCAAGCATGGCCAAAAGGTTATTGCAATCCAGACCCGACACAGCCGATACCTCATGCGCAATATCGGCAACGGGCAGCGCCTCCAGAAACTGATCCAGACGAATACGCAGTTGCGTTTGTTCTTCCTGTGATAAAATCAGCACACCTCAATCGCAGCCGGAAATACTGCGCTCTTATCAAATAATCGGTAAATGCTAGCATGGCACGGATGGTGAATCCAAAAACAGGCAACGCAGCATGATACTCGATCGCTATATTCTCCGCCTCTGGCTTGGCCCCTTTCTGGGTGGTCTGGGCATTGTACTGGCCATCCTGTTACTCGGGCGCGCCCTGAAATTACTCGGTGAAATCGGTGAATCCATGCAGGCATGGGCCATCATGGCCGATCTGCTGCTGTTTACCATGCCTTATTTCCTGCTGCTGACGGTGCCGATGGCTTTTTTTCTTTCCATGCAAAATACCATCAGTTCTCTGCAACAAAACAGCGAAATGGATGCCCTGCGTGCCTCCGGCATCTCATACTTCAGAATGTTCCGCAGCCTGCTTGCTGCGGCCGTCCTGCTGTGGCTGGCGCTGAGCTGGGTCGCCATGAACTGGATGCCGCAAAGCCAGCTTAACTTTAATAACCTGCTGCTCAAGGTTTACCAGCTCAAGGGAGCCATCAGCTTCTCACCCCAACGTTTTTCGCAAAATAATGGCCCGATCACCATTTATGTGGATGGCGAAAAGGAAGACGGCATCTATCAGGGATTACTCTTGGAAGACCAACGTCAGTCAGTTCCCGTATTCTATCTTGCCGAGGAAGCGGAATTCCGTTCAGCCGGCACGCAATTGCAATTATTACTGCGCAACGGCACCCGACTGGAAGGCAAAAACGAAACCCAGCGCATGCTCAGGTTTGACGAATACAAGGTCAGCATCCCCCTGCATACAGTGCATATGAAAAAAAACCTTCAATCCGGTGATTATCCCACCATGATGTTGCCTGCCCAGCTCTGGCGTTATATGCACACGCAGAATGACCCCGTAGCCATTGCCGAGTGGAACCGGCGCCTGACCCTGCCCATGTTGCTGCTGTCACTGTTCTTTTTTGCTCTGCCCCTGTCGCTGTCGCCGAAACGTTCCGGCAAGGCTGGCTCATTGCTGATCGGCATCGGCCTGCTGATTGTGTTGTACAACATTCAACTGATGCTGCACAGACAGGTCAGCCAGGGCGAACTGGGCGGCTGGAGCATGTGGCTAAGCCAGGGCATCCAGCTTGCCTTCGCCATGTATCTGTGGCGGCGGGCCGAATCAGATACGCTGCCGTCCTTTATCACCCAGAGTGGCGAATCCTTTTACCTGCTGCATGAATGGGTCATGCATAAGCTTGGGCGGCGGCTGCCTGAACCTACCCCCTGACCGCCGGGAGAACACAGTCCTGATAAAGCTGCAGGTGCTCCAGAGCCACATCATGCCAGGAGCGCTGATAATGAACCGGCTCCTCCAGTTGTATCGCCTGTTCGCAGGCATCACACCATTGAGCCAGCGAGGACTCCAGGGGCAGCACGAAGCGAGCATCCACCTCTGATCGGGCACCGCACTGATCTGATATCACTGCCGGAACCCCGGCCGACATTGCCTCGGTAATCACCATGCCGAATGGTTCCATGCGTGCCGGATGCAACAGCACATCCAGTTGCTGATAAAATGTATCCAGCGCGATATCACCGAACAGGCGATAACCGCCGGACCAGCCGGCAAACAGATGCTGTATTGCTGCAGGCTCCGGTCCGGCAACATAAAACTCCAGCCCCGGCATGCGCTGCCTTAATGCCGCCACAATCTTCACCGCAATATCCAGCCCCTTGCGCTTCCATTCGCGCCCGACAAAACCAATCACCGGCCTGCTTTCCATGCTTCGCGCTGCACGCGGAAACACGCACACGCCCGGCGCTATCACCGGCCCCATGCGCGCACCGATGCAGGGATAATAATGATGAAGCATCTCCCGAATCAGCACGGAATTGGGAATCACACAACGCACCTGCGGCGCACATACTTCTCGCTGCTCCAGACGCAAACTGGCCCATGCGCGCAGCGACAGGCGCCTGAAAACAGCGCCCTCGCGTATACGGGCAAATGGCGGACCATGAAACGTTGTCACCTGATGCACGGCCGTCGCCTCGTGGCTATGGATCACATACCCTTCGACGGGATGTGCGTGAACCCAGCGCGACACCCGGAAGGAAAACCGCCAGGCCGCCAGCCAGCGTGGCTTGCGCGCCATGGTCCCCAGCGTATGGACACGGATGCCTTCCGCCACCGCGCCGCAAACCTCCTCACAGAGGATATCCACCCGGCAGTCCAGCTGATTCAGCGCCCGGCTCAGCTCCCAGACATATGCCTCCATGCCGCCCACCGGCCCATAGCGCCGGACAACCTGCAACACCCGCAGTGTCATTGGCGATGGCGCTGCAATTCCACGGCCTTGGCGTATTTAAGGAACGAGGTCATCGCCGCCTGCACTGCATGCACCAGGCCGGGAACACCATCGAGCATCCCCAGGCGCAGCACATAATTGCGCCAGAAGCGCCAGAGCGGGCGACCCAACACCTGCGGCAATCCGATTGGTCGGCCGGCCTCCACCAGCTGCCTTGCCTGGATATCCGTATAGCGATTGATTTTGTCAAAGATGTCGGCAATGGAATCCGCCGTGCAATGTTCGATGCAGCCATCCAGTCGGCCAATCTCCCCGTCCACCTCGACCGTCTCATGGATATCGCGCGCATTCCATGCTGCGCGGCGACGGTCATACAGACGCACATGCGGGTCGGGCCAGGCCTCACCATGACGCAACCAGCGGCCCATGATGCGGTGGCGGAAATTGCAGCGATAAGCCGCCACCTGCGGCGAGGATGCCAGCGCCCGCTCGATGGCCCGGGCCAGTTCGGGGCTGACGCGTTCATCCGCATCGATATTGATCACCCAGTCAAAGCGCGCCTGCTCGGTAGCAAACTGCTTTTGTCGCCCGAATCCTTCCCATGCATGCGTTATCACCCTGGCCCCCAGTGAGCGGGCGATGTCGCAGGTCGCATCCTGACTGCCGGAATCCACCACAACACATTCATCGGCCCACGTAAGCGAGCGCAGGCAGTCGGCGATTTGATCTTCCTCATTCAGCGTAATGATCACCGCCGATACGGGAGTCCTCCCGCGTTGCATCAAGGCGATGGCCTCTGCACCAGATACGGCCCGAGAATCAGGGCATCGAGCTCAGCTGCCAGAAAGGCGCGAATCGCCTCATCCGCCGTGCGCACAATCGGCTCTTCATGCATATTGAAGCTGGTATTGATCACACTGGGTACACCGGTTTGCGCATGGTAGGCGCGGATAATGTCGTAGTATCCCGGATTGTCCTGACGCCGGATCACCTGGGGGCGCGCCGTACCATCGACATGGATGGCCGCCGGAATATGCTGTTTGGCCAGCTCGGAGGCATCGTAGGTGATGGTCATGAAACGGGCGGCAACATGATCCTCCCGCCAGTCGGGAAAATATGCCGCGGCATGCTCCTCAAGAATCACCGGCGCAAACGGCATGAATTCCGTACGCTCGAATTTCTTGTTCAGCCACTGATTGATCGACGGATCATTGCAGGCCGCCATCACCGTCCGGTTACCCAGCGCGCGCGGACCGTATTCCATGCCGCCGTCGGCACGGGCCACCACCTTGCCGGCGGCCAGCAATGCCGCCACCTCGGCAGCCAGATCCTCCGGTTCATCATAATCCAGACCGGCATCACGCAGAGCCAGCCGGGCATTGTCGCGATCGATCTTCGTGCCCAGATAGACATGCTCCAGCAGGGACGGCTGCAGTGCTCCGGCATGCCGCGCATAGACCTCGAATGCGGCGCCTGTGGCCAGCCCGCCATCTCCCATATTCGGATGAACATACAGATTCTCGATTTCCGGCAGGGTCAGCAGACGCTGGTTCAGTTTGACATTGGCAAACACACCGCCGGCGACGGCCAGCTTGTTCACCTGCAGTTTGCGCGCCTGCCGCTGCACCCATTCGGTAATCAGCGTTTCGGTAAACGCCTGAATGCCGGCAGCCACATCCTCACGGCAGAGACCCTCGCACAGCTCGCGAATCACGCCCTGTCCCATTTCGGTAAACTGGCGCAAGGTGACCCGGGCCAGCCGGGCATCAAACAGATGATCCCAGTCTTCACGCCGCACATGGGCCAGCAGGCGGGAACACAATGGCTCGGGATTGCCGTAGGCCGCCAGCCCCAGCACCTTGCCTTCATGCCGCGTGGCCTTGAAGCCCAGATAAACGGTCACCGCCGAGTACACCAGTCCGATACTGTTTAAGGCATGCAGATACTCGACTGGCTGCAGACGCCCGTTTTCCCCCAGCCATACCGAACCCCAGGAAAAATCGCCGGAGCCATCCAGCGTAATCACACCGATGCGCTCATCGGCAAACGGCGAGGCATAATAGGCGGAGGCCGCATGCGCCAGATGATGTTCAACGGTCTCCGCCGGCTTGTCCGCCAGCACGCCATGCGGTTTCTTGCGTGGCCGGAACAGACGGGCGATACGATCATACTGGTGCTTCCAGTAAAATTTCCGAATCAAGGGCTCCTGCTTGCCCGCCTCGGCAATATGCCGGAACAGCCGGTTCAGATAGGGGCGCTGATCCCGGCGCGACAGGTTTGCCAGGGCGATAATATCCACATCATCCGGCCCGATGCCGGCAATATGCAAGGCTTCGTCAATGGCCTGATGCGGATAGGCATTATCCATTTTAATACGCGACAGACGTTCCTCTTCAATGGAAGCCACAAGCTTGCCATCCACCACCACGCTGGCTGCCGTGTTATGGTGCCTGCCATCATTGATACCGAGAATGATCATACGCCTGTTACTCCTCAAAATGCCCTTGCCGCCGGCAGACTTTTCGCCTGAACGGACATAGCCGCTACCGCGCTTGCTGCGGTGCGCGATATTGTTCCAGTGTGCCAACGATATGACCAAACTTTATTTTGGCCACCAGTCTGAGCGGGATATGCCGGACATCATCGGTCACCCATATTTTCATCGTCCCCTTGCTGGAAAAGATCCCCTCTGTCAGCAGTTTGGGCTCCAGCACCACACAGGACACCCTGCCGCCCCAGGGCGCACTGAGCATTTCCCGTTTCTCGCCCACATGCACCACCACTTCATAACGTTTACGTGAATCAAAAACCGGAATACTGAAAGTGTCTCCCGGCTTGAGCGGCATGGTGCGCGTAAGCAAAAAGGCATCCACCACACTTAAATGACCGGCAGGCACCCTGTACCATGTCGAAGTCCCTTTCTGGGTGTAACGCACCTTGTCCTTACGCCAGAAAAAACGGGTCTGCTTGGTCGAATGATAGCGATTTTCATGCTGCTCAACGTCAAAACTCAGGCTCTGCATCCGGCCATGCACGCACATGCCCTCGGCCGTAATCGTATCACGCACCTTTTTGAACATATCCAGCACCCTGTTCGTTCTTGCAAAGGTCTGCGTGCGCCATCCCTGCCGGCTTTTGACAATCTCCATTGTGGCCGAGCCGGCATTGATAAATTCCCAGCCCACATCAAAGGTCATTTTTTCTCCGATAAACGGCTGGCAGGCCATGGCATGCCCCGACAGAGGCAATATCAGACAAAGCAGCAACAGGCCGCGCCGAATCAAAGGCTTCCCCGCAACCATCCCAGCAACACCATGCCGACCAAGCCCCCTATCAGCCCCAGCACATTGTTGCCTTCGCGATGCCGAACCACCAGTGACCAGTCGAAACTCCCGCGCATTATGTCCGCGGATATCCGCGGAAAAAAACGCGGAACCTTTTGCATATAACGCCGATATTCATCACCGAAATGCCGTACCAGATCACCTTCCTCCCGATCCATGGTCGGCAGGAAGATCAACAGAAACACGATCATGCCGAAAATCAGCAGCCAGCCATTGGCCGCGGCCAGCAAAAAACCTGCCGTAATAAAGGCATGCCCCAGATACAACGGATGTCGACACAGTGAATACGGGCCGGTTCGGGTCACTTCGGCCATTTTCTGAATATGCCCGGATGCCCAGATGCGAATGCCCTCTCCGAGCACAATCAATGGCAACCCCCATGCAATGCTGGACCAGCTCGGTGCGGCAAAGTACAACGCCACCAGGGCAAACGTGGCACTGAGCTTGATTCGGTGCTGTTCAACAATGCGTCGCCAGCCAGATGCCGGCGGACGTTCAGATACTTGCTGATTCATGCAATGCCTCCATGATCGCAGAAACGCGAATATTGTCCATGCAGATAAAATGCTCGCATGTTCGTTTGAAACATGGTCCGCAGGCCGGATTCGATTCGATATGCCAATGCTGTTCTCCTATCGGCCCTGAGCGCCACGATGCAGATGGCCCCCAGAATGTTACCGTACATCGACCCAATGCCGCTGCCAGATGCAACAGCCCGGTGTCAGCCCCGACCACCGCATCAGCATGATCCAGCAGATGGCACAATGCTGACATGTTCAGGCACTCCGGCAAGCTCCGTGCGCCGGATTGCGCCGCCAGTTGTTCGGCACGCTGTCGTTCCTGCTCACTGCCCCAGCTGAAGACCACCTGTTTGCCCTGCGACTGAATGCTTCGCGCCAGTTCAACCCAGGTCTCCATCGGCAACTGTTTGGTCTGCCAGCCACCGGCCGGGTGTAAGACAATGAACGCTCCCAGCTGATCGACCAGCGCAACCACCCCGGCCGATGGCTGCATGCCCTGCAAGACCTCGCGACGCACCTGCGGCAACACATAATCCACCGGACATGCCACATCAGGGCTCATCATGATGCCGGCGCGCGCAACTTTACGGTATTGCTGCACCACATGGCGCTCCTCTTCGCAAAAAGGCACGCTGTGCTGCAACATGGCGGCCGGTTTTTCACGCACATGCTGTCTGTCAATCCCGTACACCTGCGCCCCGATTGCTCGCGCCAGCAGGGCGGATTTCATCAACCCCTGCAAATCCAGCACACAGTCAAAATCCAGTTTTCTCAGGGCATGCACTGTTTCCAGCGTAGTGCGCATGCCGCCCCTGCCCTTCATATCAACCCAATGCACCTGCACGGCTGCAGGAAACAACTCGCTGACAAAGGCATAGCGGTGATCCACCAGCCAGTGCACCTCCTTCACCTGCGGACTGGCCAGCAAATCCTCCATGGCGGGGAGACAATGAATCATGTCGCCAAAGGCCGAAAGCCGCACCATCAGGATCTTCATCATTCCAGTGCCTCCAGACAGGCATCAACAACTCTGGCCGGACTGATATTGCGCATACAGGGCTGACCTTCCACCGTACATTCGCGAGCCAGACAGGGACTGCAGCCTGCCGGCTCATAGAATAATCGCACCCGCGCCCCGGAAGGTGACGTACGTGCCGGGTCCGTCGCACCAAACATGCATACCGTGGCGCGGCCAAGCCCTGCCGCCACATGCATCAGCCCTGAATCGTTACACAGCATCAGCCGACACTGGGAGACCAGCTGCAGGGCCTGGCGCAGACTCGTCTGACCGCAGGCATTCCATTGCATGCCCCGCACTCCAGCCAGCACCTGCGCCCCGATATCGGATTCCGCCTCCGTCCCCAGTATCAATACATGCCACCCCCTGGCCGCCAGCTCACGCAACACAAACGCATAGGCATCTGCAGGATAGCGCTTGGCACCACCGAACTGTGCCCCCGGCGCCACACATACCAGCCGCTGAACATCCATACCATGTTCAGCCAGCATCGCCTGTGCGGCCGACAAATCCTCCGCCGGCACCTGCAGGCGCACATCTTCAGCCAGCACCGGAATATCCAGTTGCCGGAGGATATCCAGATAATACAGGCGGTGATGCTCATGCAACAGATCAAGGCGCCGCGGCAGCGCCCGTGACAGCAGGCATCTGCGCCACTGACCCCGATAACCGATCCGCTCAGGGATGCCGCCGCGCCATGCCTGCCATGCCGAGCGAAAGCTGTTGGGAAACAGAAACGCAGCATCTGCTTCCGGCACCTGTTCACTGACGACCTGCACCTCGCCCAGACCAAGATAGGGCACCAGATCCTTCAGCCAGCCGCGACCAAACAGCTGTGTCTGCGCCTGTGCATAATAACGAACCAGCGAATGCATGGCCGGCTGGGCCATGATCACGTCGCCCAGCCAGTTCGGCGGCATAAGCAAAAGATGTCGGATATTCCTGTTCATTCGGCCAGTGGCGGCCTGACGCCCTTATGCGAACACACGAACAAACGCCCCCGACGATCCAGGCCGGACAACAGCCCCCCCTTCAGTTTGATGCCGACATCGACATGAATATCAAAATGACGTTCCAGGCTTCGCCTGATGCCAATATACGAGTAACAATACGGTCTTCCCTCAGGCCCAAGGGAAGGCAGACACCGGCTGATAAAATAGTGCAGCCTGGCTTCAAGTCCTGAAAACACGGTCATGCCGATAATAATAACCCCGTCCGGTTTCAGCAGGCGCTCCATCTCATTAAGCACCAGCTCCGGGTTCATCACATAACCCAGCACATTGATACAAACAATGCAGTCAAAGCTGGCATCTTCGCACGGCACATTTTCGGCCATACAGGTCAGATATCGCCCTTCCGGCAATTTACCCGGATAGGCCCGGCGAAAATCATCCAGCAAGGGATCAAGGAATGTTTTCTCGCCTTTTTCAATCAGCTTACTGATACAGGCCGGGCCACTGCCTATTTCGAGAATCTGCGCATCATCGCCGAGATGCGATGTATATTTGAGCATGTACGGCACGTAGGATTCATGAATATGTGACAATGCCTCGCCCAGCGCCCGCTGGCCGCTCCATTTCTTCAGCTCATGTCGCTGGGATAATTGCCAGCGATGCCGTGAAACCACCTTGTGATGCGCCATCAGACTGCCTCCGCCATCGCGGCATCCTGCCGCTCATCAAGAATGCGCCAGCGCCGATGTGTCCATAGCCATAATTCCGGCCGGGCATCAATGACCGGCTGAAAACTCGCATTCACCGCCGCCATGGTACGTTGCTGATCCTGCGCGGTATCGCCCGTCAACTCGGGCAGGGGGATCGACCAGAATTCAAAGCGAAAACGAAAATCGCGCCCGATACGATGCAGGGCCACGCCCAGCATCGGCGCCCGATACTTGATCGCATAGGCGGCCGGTATCAGCGTGGTATTCGCGGGCAGACCGAGAAAATCAACCGGCGTACCGCTGGATATGTGCTGATCAATCATCAGACCAACAGCCTCACCCCTGCGCAGCGCCCCGGACAGCCAGCGCAATCCTTCATAACGGCTGTGCAATTTGCCACCGAAGCGTTGCCGGCATGCCCTGAGAAAGCGATCCAGCCCCGGCTGCCGAAGCGGCCGATAAACCATCACCGCAGGATACCCCGACAATGGCAGCATCAATGCACCCAATTCCCAGTTGGAATGATGGCAGGCATTAACAAGCACTCCCTTGCCCTGCTGCAGGGCCTGCTGCAGAACATCTTCGCCCACGATCTCAACACGTGACCGAAGGAAGGACGCGGAACGCAAAAACACATGCGGCAATTCAAAGATGGTGCGCCCAAGCTCGGCAAAGGACTCCCGGGCCATCCGGCAATGCCAGGCGTTATCCCGTGCGGAATAGACGCGTCGCAAATTGCGCTGCGCAATCTCCCGATGACGCCGGTCGAGCAGATAGGCCAGGCGCCCTGCACCGGCTCCCAGAGCCCCGCACCAGCGCACCGGCAGCCAGCGCAACATATAAAACAGCGCCTTGACCAGCCATGTCAATAATCGGTCCATGGCGTTTATTCGCTGACGGGCTGCGCCTCATCCACCAGCATGACAGGAATGTCATCACGAATCGGATACGCAAGCGCACAGGCATCACATACCAGCGTATCTTCGTCTTTATTGTAATGCACCTTGCCCTTGCATTTGGGACAGGCAAGGATTTCCAGCAACGACTGGTCAATCATATTTCACTCCATACGGAAAAATGGGCTCAGACTAAAAGCCTGATGAGCATTCGGCAATCAATGTCGAAAATGGCGGATGATTGCTTCCAGCAGCCCCGGTTCCGCCCGGTAGCGCTGCATCAACACCCACAACGGCCTGTCCTCCGGCCAGATTGCGACGAGTTTCACCGCATCCTTCATGGTCGTGATCACCGGCAACTCCGTATCCAGCAGGGAGCGAAGATCCTTTCGCGCAAAGCGATAGTGGTCCGGGAACAACAGCGTTTGCCCAATCTCGATCCCCCGTGCCCGCACATCTTCCAGAAAACGTTCGGGGCGCGCAATGCCGGCCAACACACATGCCTGATGGCCCGTCCACAACAACTGTTGTTGCATGATATCCAGCAATGCCCCCGCCTCCGCCTGCCAGCGCCATTGCCTGCCTTCCGTCCGGACAGGCGCCACCGCGCCGGAGCCTGAGCGCACGACAATATCCGCCCGGGCAAGCTGTGATACAGGCTCCCGCATCGGCCCGGCAGGAATCAGCTGACCATTGCCAATCCCGCAGGAGGGAACCAGCACAATATCACAGTCACGGGCCAGTTGCCGATACTGAAAGCCGTCATCCAGGACCACAATATCCCCCAGACCCTCCGCCAGCCTGGCACCGGCCACCCGATCGCGTGCGGAAACCACCGGGCACCGGCTCATCCGGGCCAGCACACAGGCTTCGTCCCCCACCTCCAGCGGATGGCTGTCCGGGCCGACCTGACAGACACCCCGCTGACGCCCGCCATCACCCCGACACAGAATCACCGGCGAGAATCCCTTGCGCTGCAGCGCCTGCACCAGCCAAAGCACGAACGGTGTCTTGCCGCTGCCGCCAACCGTGATATTGCCGACAGAAATCAATGGCACCGAAAGCGCATGCACATGCCGCTGACGCTGACGCAAATGCATGCGACTGATGCCGGCATACAGCCGGCTGACCGCAATGAGCCAGGCCGGAGGCCTTGCCGGCGACCACCACATACGTTCAATCCGCTGCTGCAATGTCATGCGGAATGCTCCAGATATTCATCCATCACTGCCAGCACCTGCTCAAGCACCCCCTGCTGCCGCTGCATAAAGCCGGCGGCAGCGGCATGCAGGCGCTCAAGTTCAGCGGGATGCTGTAAAAAACGCTTAATGGCCTGACAAAGTTCATCATCGTCGGCAACGACCACCGCCGCCTCATCATGCTGCAGGCATTGCATCACTTCACGGAAGTTTTGTATATGCGGCCCGGTGATCACACCGCGACCACATACTGCGGCCTCCAGCGGGTTATGTCCGCCGATATTTACCAGGCTGCCGCCGATAAACACCATATCCGCCACTGCATACAGTGAGGTCAACACGCCCATGGCATCAACCAGCAACACATCCGGCGCCGTTATGACGTCCCCCTGGCTCCAGCGGTGCAGGGAAAATCCCTGCCGGCATACTTCAGCAGCAACCTGATCAAAGCGTTCGGGATGACGCGGCACCAGAACCGGCAGCAGACCCGGACAATGCTGCAACCATCGCGGCAACATCTTCAGCAGCCGTCGCTCTTCATCCTCATGCGTGCTCGCCAGCAACAAAACCGGTCGCTGCATCGTGCCATCCAGGCGCCACCGCAATGCCGAAGCATCCACTTTCGGGGCCATCACGGCATATTTCAGGTTGCCGACCGGCCCGATTTGCGTGGCCGCCACACCGAGTTGCCGCAACCGTTCGGCATCGACATTCCCCTGCGGCAAAAACACTTCGACAGCAGCCAGCACACGACGCCATAGCCATCGTGTCGCCAGATATCGCGGAAAGGAACGATCGGAAATGCGGGTATTAATGCCGATCACCGGTATATGTCGCCGCGCACAGGCACGCAACATGCCGGGCCAGAATTCGGTCTCCGTCAGTAATAATGCACGTGGCCGCAAACGGGAAACAAATCGCGCCATCAGACCGGGAATATCCCAAGGCAGATAGGAAACCGACACCTCTTCACCCAGCAAACGCCTGGCATGCGCATATCCCGTCCGGGTCACGACAGTGACATGCAAGCCATGGCCGCGGGCCAGCAATGCATGCACCAGCGGCACCACCGAACCCACCTCACCGACCGAACATGCATGAATCCAGATGCTATCCGGTTTCGCTTCCGGCAAGGCCAGGGTCAGGTGTTGCTGCCACTTCATGCCGGCAGCCTATAATAAAAGCCATGACTCAACGAGCGTACAATATCAATCCGTTTCAGCTCAGGGCGCACACCATGACTGCTGCGATGCGGACAATTTCGACTTCAGCGCCGCACAATCAGCAGCAGGAATCGCCTGGATTTGCGCCTGGCTCATGGATTGCAATACATTGGTCGGGATCTGGCTGTACCACCAGGGCGGACTGATGCTACTGATCTGGCCAGGTGAAAGCTTTGAAATCAAATCAGGACGCTTCTGCAACATCATCACCACAGGCTGCCCGCCATGCGCGGCGGCCAGCTGGGCCAGCGTCAGATACTGTCGCAAAATAAAAAATGTCGCAAAATAAAAAATTGCCAAGCATGGGTAAAATCACTAAAGTCCGCGCCGCGCGAAAGCGTGAATATAAAAAGAAACAGACATACCTTGCTCCGGAAGCGCAAAACATCCGGGGCGTACTGGAAGGTACACCGAGAGGAGCGCCGTGTATTACGAAACCATTTTTATCGTTAATCCCGATATTTCCCAGGAAAATACTGAAAAACTGACAGATGACTTCGTCGCCAAGGTCGAAAAGGCCAGCGGTCGTATCGTCAAGCGTGAATACTGGGGCATCCGCCCGCTGGCATATTCCATTGCCAAGCGCAAACGCGGTCACTATGTATTGCTTGTCACCGATGGTGAGCCGGCTGCCCTGCAGGCACTGGAACGTGCCATCAGCCTGGAAGAGCGTGTGATTCGCTCGCTGACGACCAGACTGGATGAACTTTCCGATGCCCCTTCTCCGCTGCTGCGCCGCAAGTCGGCCAAAGCGGAAGAGGCCGCTGCAGATACGTCCGCTGATACTGCAAACAAGGCAGAAGAGGCCGGTGGAGAAGCAGCAGCCTGAATATAATCAGATACGGGTATCCGGCTGGCTGCTGAATTTGCGCCAGCGCTGGACACCCGATGGCAGCCTTGCAGTCATTGCCGAGTTATCGACAAAACGACCGCAACTGGGACCGGTACGGGCCACAGCTGAAGAGCGACAGCCTCTGCCCGTTCGCGCTACAGGACAGGTTGCCGAACAACTGATTCAGGCAGAACACAGTTTTATTGTTATTGAAGGGACTCTCAGACGCCGATTCTACCGCCGCAATCAGGAACCCCAGTGGGGGCAGATGGAAATCTGGGCGCAACAATGCCGGATGGCATCCGAGGGTAACCCTGAGTCACTGGAATGAGGAGATAAACCATGAGCGAAGAAGTAAAAGAAACAAAAACCGCTGCACCGGCAGCAAGTGAGAACCAGGAGCGCGAACGTCGCCCGCGCCGGCCGGCCGGTCGGTTTCAGCGCCGCAGGAAGTTCTGTAAATTCTGTGCAGACAAGAGTCTGACCATCGACCACAAGGATCCGGAACTGCTGAGCCACTATATCACCGAGCGCTTCAAGATTCTGCCGGCACGCGTAACCGGCACCTGTGCCTTTCATCAGCGCCAGCTGACATCCGCCATCAAGCGTGCACGCGTGCTGGCCCTGCTGGCGTTCACGCCTCTGCATAAGGACTGAGGCTCGATAAAGGATACCGTGGACACCGATGGCTGAGCATCACGGCAATGTCGCCCGCATGCACCCTGCAATGGCGTACATGCTTTCGCGGGAACTGCCATGCGCCATTCTTCTGCTATGCATGCTGGGTGGCTTTGTCGTTTTTGCAGGCCTGCTGCATGAGGTGCCGCTGATCGGTCTGCTCGCCTCATTGCTGGCCATTGCCCTGAACATGCTGGCACCGGCGCTGATCGCACTGATCACATTTGGTGGTGGCATGGGCTTTGCCCTGAAGGTCACAGGCATCGCGGCACTGGGCATCAGTGCGCTGGCCGGTTTCTCGTGGCAGCCGGGCCTCTGGGTCTTTGTTGTCTACGGGCTGACCACGATTGCCGGTGCCAGCATGTTCATGACGACTGACGGCATTCGCAAAAGCGCTGCGACCATTGCCCTGATGCTGGCGGCATGTGTCGGCATCGGCCTTGCGGCCAGCGCGGCGGTGGAAGGGATTTCCATGCAGGCGTATGCGGAAAAGCTGGTTGCGCCGTTTTTTTCCGGCCTGCAATTGCCGGAGAATAACGCTGAAATGCATGCCATGCTGACCCGTTCGCAAACCATGGTCGCCCATATTCTGCCGGGCCTGCTGGCCTGGGGCATGTGGGCCGCCTGGTGGGGCAATATCGTACTGGCCAGAACGATCGCGCTTCGTTATGGCTTTTATCAGGGGGCAAAACATGATGTTTTGAGCCTGAGCTTTGGCAAACCGTTGGCCTACCTGTTTATCCTGGTGCTGACGGCCGCCAATTTCGGCGGTGGCGACATCCGCTTTCTGGGTGTCAACGCAGCCCTGCTGATCGGCGGCCTGCTCGCCGTGCAAGGCATTGTGGTCGTGCACAGCTGGTTCAAGGCCAGGCAAATGCAGTTGCTGATCAGCTTGATGTATTTGATGTTATTTGTATGGTCTGCAATGATCGTTCCGTTCGTCATTGTAGGCCTGATGGATATTTGGTTTGATTTTCGCCGGAACATTGGTCCGGCACATGGAGGACAATGATGCAATTGATTTTATTGGAACGTGTTGAAGGACTCGGCAACGTCGGTGACGAGGTTTCCGTTCGTGCAGGTTACGGCCGCAACTTCCTGATTCCCCAGGGCAAGGCTGCCGAAGCCACCGAGGCCAACCGCAAGGTTTTTGAACGCCGCAAGGCGCAGCTGCTGGCCAAACAGCAGAATGAGCTGGAACAGGCCCAGGCCGTCGCCGAAAAACTGGCCGCACTGGAGCTGTCCATGGTTCGCGCCACATCCGATGGCACCCATCTTTACGGTTCGGTCAGCACGGCTGATCTGGCGGAACTGATCAATGCCAACGGCTTTGACATTGCGCGCCGGAATATTCTGCTTGATACTCAGATTAAAACCGTTGGCGAGCATTCGTTCCGCATCCGCCTGCACCCGGATGTAACGGCGTCCCTGACCATCAAGGTGGAATCAGAGAACCATTGAACACGCCTGTCCCGCTGCGCGCCGCTGACAGCCTGCGAGAGCATACGCCTCCGCACGCCTATGATGCGGAACGCGCAGTGCTGGGCGGAATCATGCTGGATCCGGAAGCACTGGAGCGTCTTGAAGGGACGCTCCAGCCGGAGCATTTCTATGTTGAGGCCAATGCCAAAATTTTCTCGGCCATTCTGGCCCTGCACGGAAAAAGCCAGCCTGTTGACGGCCTGACCGTCAAGGACTACCTGGAACAGAACCGGGAGCTGGACGCCTGTGGCGGAGAGGCCTATCTGGCCGACCTGGTCAGCGCCATCCCGACCTCGGCCAATGTCAAACACTATGCGGACATTGTGCGCGAACGGGCCGTCTTGCGGGAACTGCTGTCCGTATGTTCACGGGTATCGCGCGATGTTTACGAAGAAACGTCACGTGACGTCAATGAGCATCTGGACTCGGCGGAACAGAAAATTCTGGCCATTGCCGAAAATTTCAACCGTGCCCGCCCGACGTTTGCCAAAATGGATGCACTGATGGTGCAAAGCTACAGGGAACTTGAAGCCCGCTATGCCGAAAAGAAAGCCATTACCGGTGTCGCAACCGGCTTCGATGATCTGGATGAAATGACCTCCGGCCTGCAGCGTGGCGATCTGATTATCATTGCCGGCCGACCCAGCATGGGCAAGACGGCCTTTGCCATGAATCTGGCCCAGAACGCATCCATTCGTAATGATGAACCGGGCGTTGTCGGGGTGTTTTCACTGGAAATGTCTTCCCAGCAAATCGCCCTGCGCATGCTCGCCTGTGAGGCCCGGGTCGATATGAAAAACCTGCGTACCGGTCGCTTCTCGACCGAAGACTGGCGCAAGCTGGCCACGGCCAGCGGCGCTCTGGCTGAATCGGCCATGTATATTGATGACACACCGGCCATTTCCGTGCTGGAGCTGCGCTCCAAGTGCCGCCGCCTGAAGCGCGAGGCCAAGGGGCTGGACCTGGTCATCATCGACTATTTGCAGCTGATGTCCGGCCGCGCCGATTCTGAGCGTCGCGAACAGGAAATCTCGGAAATCACGCGTGCGCTCAAGGGTCTGGCCAAAGAACTGGATGTGCCGGTGATCGCCCTCTCCCAGCTGAACCGGTCACTGGAATCACGTGCGGACAAACGTCCGATGATGTCCGATCTGCGCGAATCCGGTGCAATCGAACAGGATGCGGACATCATCATGTTCATCTACCGCGACGAGGTCTATAACAAAAAACCGGAAAACGAGGGTATTGCAGAGATCATCATCGGCAAACAGCGAAACGGCCCCACCGGTACGGTCAAGCTGGCTTTCCTGAATAAATTCACCCGTTTCGAAAACTTTACCTCCGCCACAGGTTTTGACGACTAGACTTTTTTCGTTCAAACTGGGTGTATGACACGCCCTGTTTGTGCCTGGATCAACCTTGAGCATCTGCAACATAATTACCGGCTGCTGACCCGACTGGCCGGAGAGGCTGAACTGATGGCCATTGTCAAAGCCAATGCCTATGGCCATGGCATGGCACTGATCAGCAACGCCCTCTATAATGATGGCTGTCGCCATTTTGGCGTCACTGACGCCCGCGAAGGCGCCGAGCTTCGTCAAACCATCACCGATACCGATTGCATGATTGCCCTGCTTTCCGGTGTTTTCGACCTGCAGGATGCCCATGCAGCCATCGCTCATCGCCTGACACCGGCCATTTTCAGCGATATGCAGCTGGCCCTTCTGAAGCAGGCCGGATTTGACGGCAGCGTCTGGATCAAGGTCGATACCGGCATGAACCGGCTCGGCGCCGACGATCCGCCTCGCCTCATTGAGCAGTGTCGGCAACATGGTATCAGCATCGCCGGCGTGATGAGTCATTTATCCTGTGCGGATATGCCTGAACATCCACTGAACCGACAACAGGCCGATCGCTTTGAGAACATTCGCCGGGAGCTGTGCCTGCCGGCATCCCTGCTCAACAGTGCCGGCATGATCACCCTGCCGCAGCATCGCGGTGATATGGTGCGCCCCGGCATTGCCCTGTATGGCGCCGAACCTGTCCCGCAACAACCGCTGGGGCTGAAGCCGGTCATGCAGTTAAGCGGACAAATCATTCATATCCGGAACGTCCGACGGGGTGAATATGTTTCCTATGCCGCATCCTTCCAGGCACCGCATGATATGCGCATCGGCATCGTGGCCCTTGGCTATGCCGACGGCATCCCCCGCCTCCTCTCCGGCAAAGGCCAGGCCATGCTCAACGGACAACGGCTGAGCATCGTAGGCAGGGTATGCATGGACTATACAATGCTGGATATTGGCGCACACGAGGCCACCGTAGGGGACACTGTCGAGTTCTGGGGACCACACCTTCATGCTTCAGAAGTGGCCGGCATGGCAAACACCATTGCCTATGAACTGTTTACCGGCATCGCCAGTCGCGTGCCGCGCCGGCCCCGGCCATGATCGCCCTGCTGGAATCCATCGGCGCCATGCTGCAGCGACTTTGTCTGCAGTCGGGCCTGTATCCGATGCTGTTCGGAAAAATTATTCGCCGGCTGGCCAAACGCCCCTTTTTTTTCCGCCAGATTTTCCTGCAATGCGAAGAAGTCGGCGTGCAATCGCTGCCGGTGGTCTTGTTAACCGCCGTATTCACCGGCATGGTGCTTGCCCTGCAAAGCTTTATCGCCTTTCATCGCTTTGGCGCCGAGAGTATGACGGCGACTGTCGTATCCATGTCCATCCTGCGTGAACTGGGGCCGGTACTCGTCGGCCTCATGGTTGCCGGCAGAATCGGCGCCTCGTTTGCGGCCGAACTGGGCACGATGCGTGTCACCGAACAAATCGATGCTCTGTGGACCTTATCCACCGACCCCGTCCGCTATCTGGTCATTCCGCGATTCCTGGCTGCATTGCTGATGATGCCTCTGCTGGTCGTGCTGGCGGATGGTATCGGCATTCTGGGCGGATACGGCATCAGCGTCTGGATGCTGGATCAGAACCCTTCCGTTTACTGGACCAATTCCTTTCTCTATCTCAAACAGATCGACTTTTGGTCCGGCCTGTTAAAAGCACTGGTTTTCGGTGGCATTATCGGCCTGATCGGATGCACCGAAGGTTTTTATTGCGAGGGTGGTGCGGTCGGTGTCGGTGAGGCCACCACGCGCGCTGTCGTGCTCAGTGCCATGAGCATTCTGGTCGGCGACTACATTCTCACCGCATGGATATTCCAATGAACCCGGACATCAAAATATCCACTCGCGGCCTGCGCAAGGTCTTTGACCACCGTGTTATTCTGGAGCATGTGGACCTGGATATCATGGCCGGTGAATCCCATGTGGTGATCGGCATGTCCGGCACCGGCAAAAGCGTATTGCTGAAATCCATCCTCGGCCTCATTCAGCCGGATGCCGGCTCGATTCTCGTCAACGGCGAAGACTGGTGTGCCCTGTCCGAGGATGAAAAGCTGGAGCGTATGCGTTGCATCGGCGTTGTTTTCCAGGGTGCCGCCCTGTTTGATTCGCTGCCGGTCTGGCAAAACGTTGCGTTTGTACTGTTGCGACAAGGCACCTCCCCGCAAGAGGCTCGCGCACGTGCCGAGGAAGTGCTGGACTGGGTGGGTCTGCCCGGCATCGGCAATAAAATGCCGGCAGAATTATCGGGCGGCATGAAAAAACGGGTCGGCCTGGCGCGGGCCATCTGCCATCAGCCGGAAATCATTCTCTATGATGAACCGCTCACCGGCCTTGATCCGGTCATGTCCGATATCATCCTGACCCTGATGAAACGATTACATGAGGAACTTAAGGTGACCTCCCTGACCATTTCCCATAACATGAATCTGGTCAGAAAGTTCTCGGATCGTGTCAGCATGCTTTATGAAGGCAGAATTCATCAGCAGTTACGCCGCGATGAAATCGATACCTGCACGGACCCTGTATTCCGACAATTCGTCGAAGGAACCGCGGTGGGCCCCATGCATATTCAGGGAACCGAACACAACGGGAGGAATCAGCCATGAATGCACAGGCAAGACTGGGCGCTTTTTTTATTCTGGCACTGCTGGTGCTGGGCATGTTCAGCAGCAAAATCGGCCGCTTTCACTGGGTTGAGGAAGAAGGGCAAAGCGTGGAAGCGGTGTTCCCCGATGCCTCCGGCGTGGTCGAACAAACCCCGGTATTGATGGCCGGGGTCAAAGTCGGCCTGGTCGAAGGCATCCAGCTGGAAGCCAACGAGGCCCTGGTAAAAATGCGTATCCAACCGGGCATCAGTCTGCCCCGCTCCACCCGGGCCCGCATTGAAGGCGGTGGCCTGATCGGTGAAAAGTTTATTGCCCTCAGCGCCACGCCGGGCGATACCACCCCCCTGGAGGGGGCGCGTATTCCGACCGACAGCAGCGGCAATGTCACCGAAATCCTGCAAAAAACCGCGACCATCACCGAAGATGTGCATCGCGTGTTCAACAAGGTCGAGGCCATCACACAGAGCATCTCCCAGATTCTACAGGAAAACCGCAGCCCCCTGCGGCATGGTCTGGAAGGCTTTGAGGAGAGCGCCACCGGCATTGCCAGCCTGATCGATCAGCATCACCAGGATATGGAACAGTTTTTCAGGGCCCTTCCCGAAGCCACCCGCTCCGGCCGGCGCTTCTTTGATGAGGGCGCGGCCACTTTACGTGAGGCCCGCGCCATTCTTACCGATAACCGGGAAAACCTTTATCGCACCCTGTTTGAATTGAGAAAGGCTTCGGAAAATCTTGAGGCATTATCCGATGACCTGCGCTACAATCCTTGGAAACTGCTGGTCGAAAAACCTGAAGTTAAACGGGACCATCATGCACAACAAAAGAAGATGGAAGAAATGATTCTGACAACAGGCCGCATGGGGCCTGTCACAGAGGAGCGCTAACCCATGCATCTGGCCGGCAGATTCCTGCCTGCGCTGGCAATCGCCTTCCTGCTTGCCGCATGCGCCGGCACTACCCCCATGAAGCCGACCTTCCAGCTGGCACAGGAGCATATGCAGCAGGGTGACTGGACCACCGCGCGACGGCTGCTGGAAAAAGAAATCCGGCAACACCCGCAACATCAGGATGCCCGCTACAATCTTGCCCTGCTGCTGGAGCGCAACCAGCATCGTGATCATGCGGCCGAGCTTTACCGGCAAAACCTGCGCCTCGCTCCGCACCTTCCGTCCGCCATCAACCTCGCGGCATACTATCGTGATACCAGGCAGCCGGAACAGGCACAGCGCGTGTTGCAACAGGCTGCCCGTGCCTTTCCCCATGAAGCCATACCGCAGTACATGCTGGGCCTGCTCGAACAGCAACAACATCACAACAAACAGGCTGAGCAAGCATTTCTGGCCGCATTGCAGGCCGATCAAAGCAATGGCTTCGCGCATCTTTACTATGCCCGCTTTCTCGCCGCACAGGGCAGGACAGAACCGGCGCTGACGCACGCGCAACGTGCCGTTGCCCTGCTCCCCGACTGCGCCGGCTGCTGGCTCAGCTAC
>WFNX01000140.1 GCA_015488375.1 Mariprofundaceae bacterium
TGCTGGCCATGGATCACCTGCGCCAGAGCGTGGGCCTGCGCGGCTATGCCCAGAAGCAGCCGATTCAGGAATACAAACGTGAATCGTTTGAGCTGTTCTCGGCCATGCTTGACCGCATCCGCGAGGAAACGATGAGAACCCTGCATAATGTGCAGATCGAGCAGCCGGAAGCCGTGGCTCCGCCGCCGCAGGAAGAAATCACCCAGCGGGTTTCCTACAGCCATGGCGAAACGGCCGAAGAGTCCGAGCCGCAACAGACATTCAAACGCAGCCAGCCGAAGGTTGGTCGCAACGATCCCTGCCCCTGCGGCTCCGGCAAGAAATACAAGCAGTGCCATGGCAAACGTCGCTGATGCCGGTTAATCCGCCCGAGCTGTCACCACCATTGCCCGTCGCCGGTTTTCGTATCGGCACGGCATCCTGCGGCGTCAAATCGGCGGATCTGCGCGGCAAGCGCATGGATCTGACGATGATTGCCACCGATGTCGATTGCCGGGCAGCCGGAACATTCACGCAAAACCGCCTGCGTGCCGCCTGTGTCGATCTGGGCGAAGCGGCGATCCGTGAACATGGCGAGCATATTCGCGGCATTGTTGCCAACAGCGGCAATGCCAATGCGGGAACGGGAATCCGTGAGGAGGCCTGGGCGCAAATGATGATTGATGCCGCAGCCGAGGCGCTGGGCGTTGACAGCAAACAGGTGCTGTCCGCCTCCACCGGCGTCATCGGCACACCGTTCCCCATTGAACGCATCGAGGCCGGTATCCGTGAGGCCGCCAGCTGCAATGCTGACTGGCGTCTGGCTGCCGAAGCCATTCGGACAACCGATACCTTTGCCAAGTGGGCCTCCTGCAAGGTCGGTGAATACACCATCACCGGCATCGCCAAGGGCAGCGGCATGATTCACCCGAACATGGCCACAATGCTCGGCTTTATCGCTACCGATGCACCACTGACACAGGCGCAATTGCAGCCAATACTCAAACGTGCGGTCGATCAGTCATTCAATTCAATCAGTGTGGACGGCGACACTTCCACCAATGATACGGTCTATTTACTTTCCAGCGGCATCGGACTGGGTCATGCACCGTTGGCCGATACGCAGGCCTTTGCAACAGCACTGGAAACGCTGTGCATTGAACTGGCCCAGATGATCGTACGCGATGGCGAAGGAGTCAGCAAATTCGTGACCATCCATATCAGGGGCGCACGCACGGAGGCCGAAGCGCGCCATGTCGGTCGCACAATTGCCGTTTCACCGCTGGTTAAAACCGCATTTGCCGGTTCCGATGCCAACTGGGGGCGCATCATTGCCGCAGCCGGTAATGCCGGCGTCGAATTCGATCCGGATTGCATTACGCTGCGCTGTAACGATGTGATCATGATGGAAAACGGCAACCTTCATCCGGACTATCGCGATGCGGACGGCATGGCCGTCTTTGCCCGTGACGAATTCTCCATCACGCTCGACCTCGGCATGGGCGATGCGCACGCCACCGTCTGGACCGGCGACCTGACCCATGAATACATCACCATCAACGCCGAATACCGTACCTGACCAACCGCATCAGACGGCCATCGCCCTGGTCGCCGCCTTCGATCGTCATGCACGGCTGCTATTGTTGAAGCGGCACGATAACCAGCATTGTGCCGGGCTGTGGTCATTCCCCGGCGGCAAGGTCGAAGCGCATGAAACCGCCGAACAGGCCGCCCGGCGCGAACTGCGCGAGGAAACAGGCCTCACCGGCAGCAACTGGCAACAACTCGGCACGCACGCTTTTGACTATGCGGAGTGCAGCCTGCATTTCACGCTGTTTCACTGCCTGTGCACGCATACGTCCTCGCTGACTCCCGAATCCGAACATGGCTGGTTCACGCTGCAGCGATTGCCCGCCCTGCCCATGCCGCAGGCCAATGCAGAGCTGATTGAGATTGTGCAGGCATACCGAAGCGCAGCGGCATTGCGGCGGAACTGACTACTGCCCTTTCCGCTGCTCACAGCCACAGCAGTGCTGTGACACACAGCTTGCGCCTGTGACTACTTGCGTCTCTTTGCTCTGGGATGCGCCCGATCATAGGCCTCGGTTAATCGGGCAATATCAAGATGCGTGTAACGCTCGGTCGTGGCCAGCGAGGCATGGCCGAGCAGTTCCTGAATGGCGCGCAGATCGACGCCCCCGGCCAGCAGATGCGTGGCAAAGGAATGGCGCAGGCGATGCGGCGTCACCGACATATCCGCACCGGTCTGCAGGGCGCGATCCTTGAGCATGCGCTGCACGCTGCGCGCAGATAATCGTTTGCCGCGCTGATTGAGAAATACCGCCATTTCATCGCCCGCCGCGACACGCTGCGCCAGATAATCCTGCACAAACACCGCGGCCTTCTCCGGCAATGGCACCACGCGCTCCTTACGCCCCTTGCCCAGCACCCGCAGTTCAAGCTGCTGCAAATCGAGATCGTCCAGATTCAGCCCCACCACTTCGGACACACGCAGACCGCAACCGTACATCACGGCCAGCAGGGCCAGATCCCGCACATCACTGCTGCGATCGGTTGCATGCAGCAAGGCAGAAGTCTGTTCCGGCGGTAAGGCGCGCGGCAAACGCCCGGGTCTTTTCGGTGCTTTCACGCCGGTACACGGATTCATTTCGCACAGCCCTTCGCGTTCACAATAATCGAAGAAGCCGGACAATGCCGACAAGCGCCGCGCCAGCGTACTGGCGGCCAGTCCTCTGGCATGGGAGGCCACGAGCCAGTCCTGCACATGAGTGCGCCGCACCTGTGACAATGGCAGCTCAGCGCAATGTTCGGCAAAATCACGCAAATCACGCCGATAGGCCGCCACGGTATGTTCGGAAGCCAGACGAATCTGCGCCAGTTCCTTCAGAAAGGCAGCCATCGCCTCCTGCAGCGACATCAGCCGGCCCTAGTCATCCTGAAAATGTTCCACGCGCCCGCCGCCAAGCGCCTTGGCCACATACATGGCCTTATCCGCCCGATCGATAAGCTGTTTGACCGACAGGTCTTCATTAGCCGGGGAATGCGCCAGTCCCAGACTGACTGAAACAGACATGCCCGCCGGCTGCTGCTGCCGAATCTGTGCCAGCAAACGCGATGCAATATCACCGGCCTTGTCCTCGGCACAGCCGGGCAGCAACAGAACGAATTCATCCTCAGCCACGCGAATCAGCGGGTCCTGCACACGGCTTTGCTCCCGCACACAGGCGCACAGGGCCTGCAGGACAGCCTCGCCCTGATCATCGGTATCGGCCTGAATGCGTCTGAAGCCGTCAATATCCAGATAAAGACAACTGACCGGGCAGTCCTTGCCGAACCATTGCGATAAGGGCTGCAGGCTCTGGTGCTGCAGGAAACGACGATTATGCGTGCCGGTCAGCGCATCGCGAATGGCATGGCGCGCCAGTCGCTCCTGTGCCACGGCATTTTCCAGTGACAAGCCAACTACCTGGGCCAGGTGATGCAGGAAATCCGTACTCTGCTCCGGCGCAAAGCGATCCCCGTCGATCGAGCCAAGTCCCAGCACGCCGAACGGACGCGTCAGATCCCCCAGCGTCAACAATGCCACCGACCCGATATGTTCATCATGCGGCATCAGCCAGTCAAAACAGTGCTCTCCGCTGCGCTGGAGCAAACATACCTGCCGCCGGTGCAGGCCCATGGCCTCGATTTCGCCCTGTTCAACCCAGACAAGGTCACGCTCGGAAAGCTCCTGCAGTGACCGGTTTCCCATGAAGCTGGAGCGATCGAACCAGAAACGCACAAAATCCAGATCGAACTGCGAACGCAGACCACGTAACAGGGAAAAACACATATCCTCCGGATCGGTCGATTTCAGTACCTGCGACTCCAGCGCAAACAATCGCGTAAACAACTGTTCATTGGCACGCAAACGCTGCATGACATCGGCCACGTATTGCCGCAATTCACGATTTTCATCCGCCAGTTTCTGCATCCGACGCGTGGAAATATCCTCCACGCCCCTGGCCTGCTTCCTGTCCGTCATGTCTCTCCTCTCTGTGCGCCCTGCGCTGCTGTGCGAGCGGATGCGTCCAGCGGCAACACGCCGCCGGACAGCACCAGCTTCATGCCATCTTCAACCGACACATCCATCGGCACAATCTCCGATGGCTCGACAAACAATAGCCAGCCTGTCGTCGGTAACGGCGTGGACGGAATGAACACGGCAATATAGTGATCACCGCCGCCATGCGCCGGCAACTTCCCCTCGCCGGTAACAAAGCCGATAACCCAGCGTCCGCGTTGCGGAAACTGCACCATCACCACTTCCTTGAACGCCTTCGAGGTATCACTGAACAGGGCATCCAGCAACTGGCGTGTGGCCTTGTGAATCGTACGCACCAGCGGAATGCGCTCCATCAGACGGTCAACCATGTGAATAATACTGCTGCCGATAAAATGACTGGTTATCGCGCCGACCAGAATGATGAATGCCAGGGCCATCACGACCCCCAAGCCGGGAAAATCAATGCCCAGCAGAAGATCCGGACGATATTGCGGCGGCAGCAGGGCCACGGCCTTGTCGGAAAGCTCCAGCAGCCAGTTGATAATGGCCACCGTCACCAGCAGCGGCGTCAACGCCACCACGCCGGCAATCAGATATTTACGCAGCGCAGCCATCATGAAGATGCCGCCGGATGCAGGAACTGTTTAAGTTCAACCATCGGATATTTCTTCCCCTCACCAAAGACGGACTCCAGAAACTGCAGCGTTTCCGCATGCGGATGGGCAATAAGAATACAGCGCTGATGCTCGGCACAAAGCACGGCCTTCTCCCAGGCCTCCTGCAACGACTGAGGATCGGTACGGTGATCGAGAAACAGGCGCCTCGAGGCCCAGGCAATGCCGGCATCCCTGGCCGCCTGTGCCGCGACCGAATCACGGTGGGTGCGCGAATCCACGAAAAATAACCCATGCTCCCGGCACAGATCCATCACCCATTGCATGGGCTCAGGCTGCTGTGTCAGACGCGAGCCCATATGATTGTTGACGCCCTCGACAAACGGCACCTGCGCCAGATCGTCCTCAAACACCTGCCGCAGCCGTTGTTCATCCATGCCCGTATAGAGAAAGGCATCGGACATATGATGGCTCAGGTACGCATTTTCCGGCTCCATGGGCAGATGCAACATGACCAGTTGCCCGGCCTGATGCGCCATCTCCGCACTTTGCCTGGCCAGTGGCGCATCGGGCAAAACTGAAATCGCCACCGGAATCTTCAGCGCCAGCAGACGCTGCAGGGCCTGTCGGTCATAGCCGACATCATCCATGATCAGCGCCAGCCCGTTTTCCGGCGGCGGGGATGCGGCTTCCTCTGCCGGCGCCTCAACTTCCGGTACTACCGGTTGCGGCGGCACAACAGGCACACGGGCAAAATCCTCAAAGGCCGGTGATGTCTTTGCTTGCGGTGACTCAGGCGGCGGATGCCCGGCATCAGGCTGGAAGATAATGGCTGCGATCACGCCAGCCACCACCAGCGCCAGTGGCAAAATCAATCGCCATGACCGGGCCGCCGTATGTCGCTGTTCGCTCATCAGCTACCCGGCATGTGCGCCTGCAGCGCAATCACAGGGTTCATTGCCACCTGGTCCGATACATGCTCATCATGAAAACCGGGCTAGCCCTGCAGGGCATGCAACCCCCGCAGCAGATCCAGTGCCCGCTGCAACTGGATGTCGCGCTGCAGACGCTGTTTCATTTTTTCACTGACCAATGACTTTGAAACCGCCTTCTTCCTTGCCGTCTTGCCGTTACCATTGCTCAAATGCCCCTTCAGATCGCGTTCGGAAATGCCGGGAATTTTCTTTTTCTTTTCTGCCGGCGGCAGCGGCACGAATTCCACGCGAATATCCGGTTCAATCCCGGTCGCCTGAATCGAGCGTCCACTCGGCGTATAATACAGCGCCGTCGTCACCTTGATTGCCGTGCCATCCTGCAATGGCACCACCGACTGCACCGAACCCTTGCCGAAGCTCTTGACTCCGAGCAATACCGCACGGTGGTGATCCTGCAGCGCACCACTGACAATTTCCGAGGCCGAGGCTGAACCCTGATTAATCAGCACAATCAGCGGCTTGCCATGCAGAATATCGCCGGGCGTGGCATCGAAGGACAGGTTTTTGCCCACACGCGATTTGGTACTGACGATATTGCCCTTGTCGAGAAACAGGTCCGACA
>WFNX01000141.1 GCA_015488375.1 Mariprofundaceae bacterium
ACGATCGTAGCCCAGCGGGACGGATACTCATGCTCGCTGGTCAGAACCATGCGAACCGCTCGCTCACGTACTTCTGGGGAATATCTTGCTTGTGTGTTCATCGGCTAATCCTCTCAAGAGTTTTAGCCTCCGACAAACCCGGGGCGATTCAGTTTATATAAGCATGAACTGCTGGGCGAAGAATGACGTTCTTCAGCGTGTTTTGAGGCGTTGCAACACCAGCAAATCGCTGGCGTCTCCCCATTTTTCTGATCATGCCAACAATGTTCTGGGAGTGGGTGGAAAAAGAGGTGGCTGCGGCGGGGTATCGGGGCCGCGTTCCCGGATGGCCAATCAGCCCTGATGCTGTCTGGCGGCACGCCTGCGGCATATTGCCGGTACGCAATGGGGAACGAACGTTACCTGAATATGTAAAAAGGGGACAGTGTACTTTATTCGCCCCTGACAACGCTGCACCTTTTCTTGTGATATATCTGGTGTAAGGACGGCTCAACGATATTCGTTTGGAGGCCTGACCGTTGACCGCTTGGCTGCTGGCTATAGAGTGCCAGCGCACTCCGGTCTGCCATGGTGCAGTCTGGCCCGATTCTCTGATTGAGTGCCTGATTTCCAGGGGTTGAGTTTCATTCATCGCGGCTGCGGCTATTCTTTGTGCATGCCGTGGTGAATAATGGTTTGGTGAAGGAGAGGGCGCATGCCTAAGGTCTGGATTGCCGATAAAATGAGTAGCCGCGCGATTGAGGTGTTCAAGGCTCGCGGTATCGAGGTGGACTACAAGCCGGGACTGTCGGATGAGGAAAAGCTCGCCATCGCCGGGGATTACGACGCTATTGCCGTGCGTTCCTCAACGACGCTGAAGGGCGATCTTCTGGATGCCGCCACGCGCGTGAAGGTGATCGGTCGGGCCGGCATCGGGGTGGACAATATCGATGTGGCGCAGTGTTCGCGGCGCGGTATCGTGGTGATGAATACGCCGTTCGGCAATACGATTACGACGGCGGAACTGGCCGTGGCGCATATCGTGGCCGCGGCGCGCATGATCGCTCAGGCATCGGCTTCGACCAAGGCCGGCAAATGGGAAAAATCCCGCTTTATGGGCATGGAACTGACCGGCAAGAAGGCCGGCGTGATCGGCGCGGGCAATATCGGCGCGATTGTCTGCGATCGCCTGCGCGGCCTGCATATGTCGGTGTATGTGTATGATCCGTTCATTTCCGATGAGCGGGCCTCGGCCATGGGCGTGACCAAGGTAGACAGCGTGGCCGAGCTTGCCGCGATGGTCGATGTGCTGACCATTCATGTACCGCTGCTGGATGCGACGCGGCATCTGATCGATGCGGATATTCTCTCCCGCATGAAAAAGGGCGCCATTCTGGTCAATTGCGCGCGCGGCGGCATTGTTGATGAAAAGGCATTGTATGAGGCATGTGCCTCCGGTCATCTGCGCGCGGCGGCACTGGATGTTTATGAGCAGGAGCCGGCGCGGGAGAATCCCCTGTTTGAGCTGGATAATGTGACCTGCACGCCGCATATCGGCGCTTCCACCAGCGAGGCGCAGGAAAACGTGGCCGTGCAGGTAGCCGAACAGATGTCCGATTACCTGCTGCATGGCACGGTAATGAATGCGGTGAATGTGCCTTCATTGTCCGAGGAGGAGCAGCGCCTGCTGGCTCCCTATATGTTGCTGGGCGAGCGCATGGGGCAGTTTATCGGACAGACCATGCGGCCGGGCTATTCGCGGGTGACGATTTCGTTTCAGGGCACGGCGGCCGGCATTAACCGCAAGGCCCTGATCAATACGATCCTGCAGGGATTGCTGTCGCAGAGCTTTGAGGAGGTCAATGCGGTGAACGCGGCCATGCTGGCGCGCGATCGCGGCATCGAGATTGTTGAGCAGGCCAGCGAGCAGGCCGGCAATTTCTCCACATTGATTCGCCTGCAGGTGGAAGGCGACGAGGGCACGCGCTGCGTGTCGGGTACGCTGTTCGATGAAACGAGGCCGCGACTGGTCAGCTTCGATACCTGCGAGGTCGAGATGGCGCCGGAGGGCAATCTGATTTTTCTGCAGAACGAGGATCGCCCCGGCGTAATCGCTGCAGTAGGCGCGATTCTGGCCGAAGCCGGCATCAATATCGGCGACTTCCGTCTCGGGCGCCGTGAGGATACGAAGAATGCGATTGCGCTGGTGCAGGTGGATACACCGCCCGGCCAGCAGGAACTGGAGCGCCTGGCCGCGCTGCCGAATATGCTGATGGTTCGCTATGCCGAACTGGGGGGACAATGAGCCCGCGTCCGATTGTCGGCCTGAGCGATGCCTTCGGCGTTCGCGCAGCAACCCTGCGTCAGTTGCAGCGTGCCCTGCAGGATCTGTACGGACAGGCGGGCTATGAGGAAGTTATCCCGCCGGTGGTGGAGCGCCCGGAAACACTGAATGCCGGCGCCGGCCGTTTTCTGGCCGATCAGACGCTGGTCTTTTCCGATCCGGCTGATGCGGGGCTTCTGGCCCTGCGTTCGGATATGACGCCGCAAATCGCGCGCATTGCGGCAACTCATCTGCAGCATTGTGACACATTGCGCCTGCATTATTCGGGCACGGTCGTGCAGGCGCGTGTGGACGGACGCACCGGATCGCGTCAGCAATGGCAGACGGGCATCGAATGCATGGGCATTGCCGGCCTGGAAGGCGATATGGAAGTGCTGCAACTGGCGGTGCGCTCGCTGGCACTGGCCGGCTTTTCCGAGTCCCTGCTGCAGGTGGGGCATATGGGGCTGATCCGTGCGTTGATCGAAGGTAGTCAGCATGATCTCGAACACTGGGTTGAGTTGCTCAATCATCGTTCGCCGGACGATGTGCGTGCGATGCTGGCCAATGACCGGCTGGATGAGGATCGTGGCCACCTGCTGGTGGATCTGGCCAGCGGTCTGGGCGATGAGGCCTGGCTGCAGAAACATCGGAAATCCGTATCGCCAATGTTTGCGGCCGCTGTGGATGAATTACTGCAGCTTGTGGCCGCGCTGCGCGGGCATATTGGCCGGGGCGTGGAAGTCGTGGCCGAGGCTGCTGTTCTGCCGCGCTTTCTGTACCATAGCGGCATGGTCTTTCAGGGCTTTGCCAGCGGTGCGGCACAACCGTTGCTGCATGGCGGGCGCTATGACGCAATGATGGCCTCGCATGGCCGGGATATGCCCGCAACGGGCTTTTCGTTTGATTTATGGCGCTGGCTGGATGCCGGCGCAGAGGTGAAGGCATGAAAAACACCGTAGCAGTGGGAATCCAGTGGGGGGATGAAGGCAAAGGCAAGATCGTCGATCTGCTGGCTCCGCAGGCGGATATCGTCGCCCGTTTTCAGGGTGGCCCCAATGCCGGCCATACGCTGGTCATCGGCAATGAAAAAACCGTGCTGCATCTGGTGCCCTCCGGCATTCTGCATGAAGGCACGCTGTGCCTGATCGGCAATGGCACGGTCGTGGCTCCGGAAACGATTGTTGAGGAAATGGACACCCTGCTTGCGGCCGGCATCCCGGTGGGCGAGCGGCTGCGCATTTCCGACCGTTGTCAGTTGATTCTGCCTTATCACCGGGCGCTGGACGCCGCGCGCGAGGTTGCCAAGGGCAAGGGCAGGATCGGCACCACGGGGCGCGGCATCGGCCCGGCCTATGAAGACAAGACGGCGCGGCGCGGTATTCGCCTGATTGATCTGGTCTGCGACGATCTGGATCGCAAGATCGAGGAGAATCTGGCCTGGACCAACTTTCAGCTCACGGAATACTTTCATGTCGAGCCGGTGGGACGGGAATCGATTGACGCGGTGATCGAACTGGCCAGGGCGCGTCTGCTGCCATTGATGGCCGATGTATCGCAGATTCTGTTTGATCGTCACAAGGCCGGTGATGTGATTCTGTTCGAGGGCGCGCAGGGCACGATGCTCGATGTGGACTTCGGCACCTATCCGTTTGTGACTTCATCGAATACCGTGGCCGGCGCGGCCATGGCCGGATTGGGTGTGGGGCCGGGCATGGTGCAATCCGTGCTGGGCATCTGCAAAGCCTATACGACGCGTGTCGGTGCAGGACCGTTTCCGACCGAATTGTACAATGCAGACGGGATGGATGATCCGTCAGGCAAGCATCTGGCCGAGAAGGGGCATGAATTCGGCGCCACGACCGGGCGTCCGCGGCGTACCGGCTGGTTCGATGCGGTTGTGGTCCGCCATGCCGTGCGCGTGGCCGGTGTGACAGAGCTGGCAATCACCAAGCTGGATGTACTCGATGGTCTGCCGGAGGTGAAGCTGTGCGTGGCCTATGAGAAGGACGGACAACGCCTGGAGTCGATTCCGGCCGATGCGCGCATGCTGGAATCGTGTACGCCGGTTTATGAAACCCTGCCGGGCTGGTCGGATTCGACCTTTGGCGCGACCTCGGTGGCGCAGTTGCCGCAGGCGGCCCGCACGCTGCTAAAGCGCATTGAAGAGGTATGCGAATGTCCGATCAGCATGCTCTCGACCGGGCCGGACCGGGATCACATTATTCATTTCTGACATTTTATGAAGCCTGATAGGCGGCGATAAGCGCCGCCTTGATGCGCGGATGCTGATCCAGGTCATCAATATCCAGATATTGTTTGGCAATCGGCTTCAGGATTTCGATAACCTGCTGTTCAAGCCAGGCTTTCCGGAAAGCCTCGATATCGAAATTGCCGTCATGCACGAACGCTTCGGCCAGGCCTGAGGCATGGTGAAAAGAAAGCGGCTCCATAATCATCATATCAAATTCATAGGAATGAACGCCGATACCATTTTCAGCGGCCAGTCTGCGGTAGATTTCCGGCAGCGGGTCCTCACTGCGCATGCACTGATCCAGCTCAATGACGGCTGACAGGGCATAAATCTTCCCCTTGAAAGAGAATTCAACGCTGGCTTCCACAAGGTTCATGATGGTTTCCCTCCGCAACAAGATGGGCTACGATCGTTGCGATGATAGAGCCTTTTTCTTTCGCCTCCACCCCGCACATCTGTTTTGGTGCCGGTGCGCGCAAGCGCTTGCCGGAACTCCTGCGTGCATTCGGACAACGGGTGTTGCTGGTCAGCGGTAATCATTCATTTGATGCCTCGCCTTATTGCCGTGAATTATGGCAGCAGCTCCAGCAGCAAATGGAAGTCCGGCGCCTGCGCGTTTGCCATGAGCCTTCGCCACGGCTGGTCGATGATGCCGTGCGACAATATCACGCCTGGGCGCCGGATTGTGTGCTGGCGATTGGCGGTGGCAGTGCCGTGGATGCGGGCAAGGCGATTGCCGGCCTGCTGCCGAGTGGTGATTCTGTCATGGATTATCTGGAAGGGGTCGGCGGCGGCAAAACCTATCAGGGGCCGTCCACGCCATTGATTGCCGTGCCGACAACCGCCGGAACAGGCGGAGAAACAAGCAAGAATGCAGTGCTGTCGGTGATCGGTGAGCAGGGCTTCAAGAAGTCATTCCGGCATGAACTGCTGGTAGCCCGCCATATCGTGCTGGACCCTGAGCTGACCTTGCCGTGTCCGCCTTCTGTATCGGCGGCCTGCGGCATGGATGCACTGACGCAGCTAATCGAGTCCTATGTTTCCACCGGCGCCAGCCCGCTGACCGATGCGCTGGCATTAAGTGGCCTGCGCAAGGTGCGACGTTCGCTGTTGCGCGTGGCAGAGAAGGGGAGTGATTTGTCTGCCCGGGCGGACATGCTCTATGCATCCTCGCTTTCCGGCCTGACACTGGCCAGTGCGGGGCTTGGTTCGGTGCATGGCCTTGCCTCGCCGCTGGGAGCGTTTTTTCCCGTGCCGCATGGCGTCATATGCGGCACCCTGCTGGCGGAAGCCGTGGCAATGAATATCCGGGTGATGGAACAGCGTGAACCGGAAAACCGGGCGCTGTCTCGTTATGCTCAGATCGGGCGCCTGCTGACGCAGCATGAACAGGCGGATGATGCCAGTGCCCGGCAGGCATTATGTGCGCTGTTACGCGACTGGAAAGAGCGTCTGAACATGCCGCGCCTTGGAACTTACGGCATTGGCGAATCAGATGTGGCGCGCATAGTGGCCAACAGCCGGGGTAACAGCATGCAAACCAATCCTGTGCGCCTGACCGATGAGGAAATCGGACAGCTTTTGCTCAGGGTTTGTTAACAGGGCTCTGGTCGCCTGCAGGCACCTTGTTGGCAACCAGTTTGATCGTCGGTTTCTGCCCTGCATCCTCATGAGGGTCCATCAGTTCAGGCCAGGCATCCCGAATATATTCATAGGCCGACCACAGGGTAATGGCAGCGGCCAGCCATAGCAGTACGATGCCGGCATCGTGCATGGCGATACCAAACAGTTCGCTGTGAAAAAGCAGGGCGGTAATCGCCAGCATTTGCACGGCGGTTTTCCACTTGGCCAGAATCGAGACATGGACAATGGTTGAGCGCGTCGCCAGCCATTCGCGCAGCGCGCCGATGGTAATCTCCCGGCCGATGATAATAATGGCCAGCACGGCAGGGCAGCGATCCGTCGCCACCAGCAGAACCAGCGCCGTTGCCACCAGCAGTTTATCGGCAACCGGATCAAGAAAACGACCGAACGCTGTCACTTCATTACGCCTGCGTGCCAGATAGCCGTCCAGCCAGTCGGTGGCTGAGGCAATGGCGAAAATCATGGCCGACAACCAGTAGCCGGTTTCACCGGGAACGAAAAAGACGATCATCAATAGCGGAATCAGCCCGACCCGGGCCATCGTCATGCGATTGGATATCGTCCATTTCATGATGCAGCAACGTAACGGAGAAGGCATGGGAGCGCAAATAAAATAATACTCACAGCATCTGTGGAAAACCATGTGGATAAGTTCGAACAATCGCTGCAATTACTGCGAAAATAAACAGGCGGAGGGAAATGCACAAAAAATAAGCAATACCATATATCGTTTAATAACAACAGGTTATGACGACAAGCAGAAATGAAGGTGCAGGCAATTTATGTTAGCTTAAGAAAAGTTCATGATCCGCGCCGGCAGTGGATAAACAGCGTGTTTTTCAGTCTTCCCATTGCCGCAGGGCTTCATAAACGGCAATTGAACAGGCATTGGAAAGGTTCAGCGAGCGCACCGGTGCATCATGGCGCATGGGAATGCGCACCCCCTGGCTTTGCTGCAGAATCTCTTTGTTCAGGCCACGTGTCTCCGGTCCGAATACCAGCACATCGCCCGGCCGGAAACGGCAATCCCATAGCGATGTCTGCGCATGCGTACTGAAAGCAAACAGCGTGGCCTGATCGGGAACCTGGTGGCGGAAGTCCTGCCAGTCGCAATATTCCCGAATATGTACATGCGGCCAGTAATCCAGGCCGGCACGACGCAGGGTCCGGTCATTGATCTCAAAGCCCAGCGGATGAATCAGGTGCAAATGACATGCCGTACAGGCGCACAGACGGGCGATATTGCCGGTATTGGGAGGAATTTCCGGTTCAACCAGCACGATATGCAGGGCTGCGGGATCGAGTTTTTTGTTATCGGGCATGAAAACAGAGGGCGGGGCCAAAAGGCCCCGCCATGCAATGAGTCAGCAATCAGCTGATATGTTCGTCAATGAATTCAGACAGCTTGGCCTTGTTAACGGCGCCAACCTTGGTGCCCTGAACATTGCCATCCTTGAAGATCATCAAGGTCGGAATGCCGCGCACACCGTACTTGCCCGGTGTGTTCGGATTATCGTCAATATTGATTTTGGCAATGGTAATTTTACCTTGCTTCTCTTCGGCCACCTCATCCAGAATGGGCGCGATTTGTTTGCAAGGACCACACCAGGGCGCCCAGAAATCAACAAGTACGGGGCCTGTTGCCTTAAGCACATCATTTTCGAAGCTTTCGTCACTGACGTGAATGATTGTTTCAGAAGCCATCGGTTTCCTCTTTTTCTGTTGGAATTACCGTTACGTTAATGCTGAGCAAGGAGGGCGTCAACCCGTGTCCACTCATCGCACGCTTGAAACGCATATTCGCCGGCATATTGATGCACATGGCGGCAGTATCGGCTTTGACGACTTTATGCGCATGGCCCTGTATGAACCCGGCCTTGGCTATTATGAAACCGCACCGGTTTTCGGCGCCGGCGGGGATTATGTCACGGCGACGGATATGGGGCCATGGCTGGCCTGCGGTTTTTTCGATCTTTTGCACTGGGGCTGGCGCAGTCTGGGCTCGCCGCGTCAGTGGACGCTGATTGAACAGGGCGGAGGGCATGGCGGTCTGTTATGCCAGCTGCTGAATCTGCTGCAGGATGCCGATATGCCTGCGCCGACACATGTCATCGAGATTGAAACAAGCGAACATCTGCGTTCGCTGCAGGCAGATCGTTTTGCCCGGGCCGGATATGTTGTCCGCCATGCCAGCCATCTGGACGAACTTGAAGCAATGGAGAATGTGCTTTGTATCAGCAATGAATTGCCTGATGCCTTTCCTGTGCGCTGTTTCCACTGGCATCGAGGATGTTGCCATGAACGGCGGGTGAGCTATGAGGACTCACGCTTTGTCTGGCAGAATACGGAGATACCCTGCCATGTCCGGCTGCCGGAAAGTATCTGCGCCCGCTGGCCCGAGGGCTATATCAGTGAATGGTGTCCTGAACTTGAGCCATGGCAGCAGCAACTGGCACGCGTGGTCACGCGAGGGCTGATTTTTACCGTGGATTATGGCTATGCAGCCAGGGAATATTACCGTCCGGGCAGAATACAGGGCACACTTCTGGCCCATTATCAGCATCGTGTCAGTGAGGATATTCTGGCGCATGTCGGGCAGCAGGATATAACCGCACATGTGGACTTCAGTGCCCTGGCGCAGGCGGGTATCAGGCATCAGCTGCAGCCATTGATATGGATGAGTCAGGGGGGCTGGCTGGCACAGAGTCCGGCGGTACAGACCCTGGTCGAGAAGCTGAGCATGGCGCGCTCAAAAGCCGGTATGGCCATGCTGGCGCATGCCAAGCGCCTGATGCTGCCTTCCGGGATGGGGGAAACATTCAAGCTGTTGATTCAGGGTAATCTGCCGGAGCAACAGGCGCCCGACTTTTTGCGGGCTTTTCATCATACCGCTGAGCTGTTGCCGCAGGCTTGACAATTTCAATGCATTATCAACAATAGAACAGTATGCGCTGTGCCTCCTGTGGTATCCAGAATTCCATTAAAAACGGCTTTTGTAAAAGCTGTGGCACAGCCTTTATTGACGACAATCACCATCCGCGTCTGGGCCAGTATGTACTGCTCAAAAAAATCGGGGAGGGCGGCATGGGCGTCGTCTATCAGGCCCGTGACGAAGGTCTTGACCGGGAAGTAGCCATCAAGGTCTTGCATCCGCATCTGCTCAAGCAGGAAAATCTGAAAGAACGTTTTCGCCGCGAGGCGCGCGTGCATGGCAAGGTACATCACCCCAATATCGTTACCCTGCTGTCATTGTATGAAGACGGTGAACACATGGCACTGGTGATGGAAATGGTGCATGGCCAGAATCTGCGCCAGTTTCTGCGCAGCAAGCCGGCGCTGAGTCTGCTGGATGTACTTAATATTGCCGATGAAATTCTCGTCGGGCTGGAGGCATCTCATCAGGTGGATGTGATCCATCGGGATATCAAGCCCAGCAATGTATTGCTGACCGATGACGGGAAAATCAAGCTGATGGATTTCGGTCTGGCCAAACCGCAGGGCGGCGAGGACGATCTGACCAAGAGCGGGGCGACCGTAGGCTCGTTTCGCTATATGTCGCCGGAACAGATTCTCAATCAGCAGGTCGATATCCGTACGGATCTGTATTCCTTCGGCATCGTGCTTTATGAAATGTGTACCGGCCAGCTTCCCTTCGATGCCGCCGGTGGTGGTGCTGCCGAATTTGAAATCATGGAAAAACAGGTGCGGGAAGCACCCGTCGATCCCCGCAAGCTGAACCGTTCACTGCCCAAAGCCCTGTCCGATCTGATTCTGTCCCTGCTGAGCAAGAATCCGAACGATCGCCCGGCCAGTTGCGCGGAAGTCCGGGCTGCGTTGAAACAGATCAGACAGGCGCCTTCTCCGCGTGAGGCGGCGGCTTTGAAAAAAAACATCAAGGCCAGGCCGCGTGATCGCGAGGAGGCAAAGCCGGTTGATATGCCCGCACGTTATGCGCAGACACGAAAGACTTCGTCCGGTACACCCAAATGGCTGGCAACACTGGCCTTCGTATTGCTGATGATCGGTGGCTGGTACTATTACCAACAGCCGCAGACGGAACTGTCGGAGACAGTGCAGCAAACATCGGAGCCTGCGCCATCATCACCGACCGTGCCGGCCAAAACCGTGCCGCCGGCAGCACCTGAAGTGAACAAAACAATGGTCAAACCGGCGCCTGTCGTAAAGCAGGAGGAAAGCCGGCCGGATAAAACCCGTTCGGTCACATATACACAAACCCATTGGGTTCGCCGTTTTGACGGCACGCAAAGCACTGCCGCCGAGACACATGAATTTCGCGGCGGCTCAAGGCAATATTTCAGGGATCTGAGAGATTATACCTGGAAGGACAAACTGCGCACGTTCAAACAGGGGTGGATACGGGTGTCGTTCAATGTCGCCACTTCAATATCGACGATTGTTATCCGGCGCGCCAGCGTCGGCAAAAATGATTTCAGTGGCGGCAGCCTGTCTCTGAGAATTGTCAACAATCGCGGCAAGTTCTTCAAGATTTTCGAACGCAGGGATCGCGATATCGACCGCCCGCTTGTTGTGAAGATACCTGCATCCATGCAATATGATATCAAGTCGGTGGAATTCCGTTTTCGTTCTCCCGAGCCGATCACCATCGGCCCCATTGATCTGTTGCCCTGACCCCCTGTCGGTTGTCATCCATGAGCTGTCTTGATGGCAATGTCGTTGCCTTGCTGCCGGGTGGTGAAAGTCTTGTCCACACGGCACAGGGTGCCGTGCTGGTGCCGCACGGGATTCCCGACGAACAGCTGCGCATTGAAATCACGGACAAACGGCGTGGCGTGCTGCGTGGCCGGCTTGTCGAAGTTCTGCAGCCGGCACGCACGCGTATCGAACCGGTGTGCCCGGTTGCCGATCGCTGTGGTGGCTGCGCCCTGCAGCATATCAGTCCGCAGCAACATGCCGGCATCAAGTCGGGCTGGGTTCGCGATGTCTTTGCCGATTTGATTATGGCACATACCCGCTGGACGCCATGTGAGGCTGGTTGCGGGTTGCGGCGGCGCGTACGCTGGTTTACCGGTCACGATGAGCAGGGCACATTTCTCGGCTTCTATGCCCATGCCAGTCACCGGCCGGTCCGTCATGCGAGTTGCATGGTTATTGAGCCTGAGCTGGACCGTGCGCGACAACGTTTGCAGGAAGCACTGCCCGACGGCGTTATATCCGTGCAGGGCATATGCCTGGCAAACGGCCTGCATCTCGTGCTGGAAGCCGACAAAGCCGCTGCTGCGCATATTGAATTACCGCATATTGAACGTGTGCAATGGTGGTGGCGTCATGGCCGTTCACTCAGGCCGCTGACGCGGCCGGTGCTGGAACTGGAGGACCATCTGCCGGCAGGGGAAAAGGAACTGGCCATTCGCATCGGTCCCAATGATTTCATTCAGGGTAACAGGAAAGGTAACCGGGCCATGGTGCGGCAGGTACAGCAATGGCTGCCGGATGACTGCCGCCTGATTGTCGATCTGTTTTGCGGGGCCGGGAATCTGTCCCTGCCGGCTGCCGTGTTAACCGGGGCGCGAGTGCAGGGGGCCGAAGGCAATGCGGACAGTGTCCGTCTGGCTGCCCGGAATGCCGGACGGGTGCAGGTGGACGCGCACTTTGAGAGCCTCAACCTGTTTGAGTCCTTTCGTTATGAGGACTATGTGGCGGCTGACGTACTGATTCTCGATCCGCCGCGCAAGGGAGCGCGGCGGATTTGCAGCATGATGCAGATGCTGATGCCGAAACGTATTATTATGATTTCCTGCGATGTGGCTGCCGGTGCGCGCGATGCACATCTGCTTGCCGAACAGGGCTATCGCCTGACGGCATTGCGTGCCATGGATCTGTTTCCGTTTGCCGGCCATGTCGAAACCATGAGTCTGTGGCAGCGCTGAACTGGCTGCTGCTGTTATTGCTGCTTGCCTGTTCGCAACAGCAGGAACCACCTTCTTCTGCCAGCCCGCAAATCACCGTGGGGCTGGCGCAAATGCCGCTGAGTCTGGACCCGCGCTATGCGACCGATGCCGCATCCGAACGCATTCAGCAATTCGTGCACTGCAGCCTTGTCCGGCCGGACGAGCATTTTCTGCCACAGGGCGATCTGGCAAGCGACTGGGAACATCCGCAAGCGACGGTCTGGCTTTTTCATCTGCGTCGCCATGTGTATTTTCATGACGGGCAGGAGGTTACGGCAGAGGATGTCGCCGCCACGTTGCGCAGTATCATGCGGCCGGAGATGGCCAGCCCCTTGCAAAGCGGACTTGCTGCCATCCGTCATATCCGGGTCGAAGGTCGCGATACGCTGCGGATCGAGCTTTCCCGCCCCGATGCCTCACTGTTATCACATTTGAATGTCGGTATTCTGCCGGCGGAGCTGGCGGCACAATCACAGCAGGCCAGGCATATCACCGGCTGCGGGCCTTACCGTCTGCAACAATGGCGAAAGCATGCGCTGATTCTGCAACCTGTCAGTGCAAGCGGGCCGGCGATTCGTTTTGTGCGCGTCAAGGATCCCGTCACGCGGGCACTGAAAATCGTGCGCGGTGAGCTGGATCTGATCCAGAATGATTTGCCGCCTTATCTGTTGCCTTATTTGCAACAACAGCCCGCATTGCAGATCGACAGCCGCAGTTCAACAACCTTCGCCTATCTGGGGCTGAATTTGCAGGATGCGATTTTGCAGGATGTCCGTGTGCGTCGGGCGCTGGCACTGGCGATTGATCGTGAACTGCTGAAACAATCATTGTTCGGCGGCCTGCCGGAGCTGGCGGAAACCGTACTGACGCCCGCACACTGGGCAAGCAGCCGCCTGACCCCGACCACATTTGATCCACAGCAGGCCGAAGCATTGCTCGATGCAGCCGGTTTCCCCCGCCGCGAGAACGGCATGCGGTTCAGTCTGAACTATCGCACCAGCACCGATCCGGTACGCCTGCAACTGGCAACGGCCATCGCTGCCATGTGGCAGCGGATCGGTGTGGCTGTGCATATTGAATCGCTGGAGTGGGGTGGTTTTTATGCGCGTATCAAGCAGGGAGATTTTCAGGTGTATGCACTGTCCTGGGTCGGCATTCGGGACCCGGATATTTATCGCTGGATTTTGCATTCGTCGATGTGGCCGCCCAAAGGCGCCAACCGGGGGCGCTATGCCAATGCGACCGTGGACCGCTGGCTGGATGCCGCCACCGCAACCGGGGACAGGGCCCGGCGACGCCTGCTGTATGCGCGCATTCAGCGGCAGATGCAGCAGGATCAGGTGTATATTCCGTTATGGTATGAGCCTGTCGTGGCGGTCAGCAGCCGGCGCATCAGCGGCTTTATTCCCCGCGCCGATGGCAGTTATCTCGGATTGATGGATGTGCGGCTCAGGCGCTGAATTTCAGAAACGTGGCACCCGGCCCTCGAACACATGTGCAACCGGACCTGTCAGGCGTATTTGTTCCATATTGCCGGAGATATGCACGCATCCGCCCGGCATTTCAATGGCCAGCGGACGTATATGTTGTTCCCGATGCCAGACGGCCGCCGCCGTGGCGCAGGCACCGGAGCCGCAGGCCAATGTACGGCCTGCACCCCGTTCAATAATATCGACCCAGATATGATCGGCGACCTGGCCGGTAATAAT
Organism: Mariprofundaceae bacterium; assembly: GCA_015488375.1. Lineage (GTDB taxonomy): Bacteria > Pseudomonadota > Zetaproteobacteria > Mariprofundales > Mariprofundaceae > J005. The sequence goes on from WFNX01000141.1 coordinate 13,840, forward strand.
TTCAATATTGCGATCTTCCGGGAATGTTTCCGTGGCCTCGAAAAATACCCGATGCCGGTTTCCGACATGAATATCGACATGGGCTTCGGTCTCATCCTCGACGACAGCCTTGCCCATCTCGACCGCAATGCCGCATTCATGGCGCTCGGCCTGCACGATGCGATCGGCCAGTGCGATATGCACGGCATTTCGCCGCATTTGCTGCATGAGGATCTCGGCAACGCAGCGCAAACCATTCCCGCAGTTGGCGGCTTCCGAACCGTCATTATTGAAAATGCGCATCCAGGCATCGGCCACATCGGAGGGCTCCAGCAACAACAGCTGGTCGCAGCCGATGCCATAGCGTCGCTCGGTCAGGCGACGGATGATGGCCTCATCCAGCGGGGGCAGGGAAGCATCGCGGTTATCCAGGATCACGAAATCGTTACCCTGCGCATGCATTTTGGTGAAGGGCAGGCTCATGCCTGTTTGCGATGCTCCACTTCAATGGTGGTGTAAATGCCGCCCCGCACATTGAATATCGCCGTCACTTTCAGATAGCGCGGGTCCAGTGCCGCAATGAGGTCACCGGCTATCATATTGGTGACCTTTTCATGGAAATGCCCTTCATCGCGGAAACTCCAGTAATAGAGCTTCAGCGATTTCAGTTCCACGCAGCGCTGGTCGGGCACATAATCCAGCTTGATTTCGGCGAAGTCCGGCTGGCCGGTTTTCGGACACAGGCAGGTAAACTCCGGCGAATCGATGCGGATATGATAATCGCGTTCCGGATTGGGATTGGCAAAAGTTTCCAGCTCACGGGATGGACGGTTACGCTGTGCGCCCAGCTTGTCGCTCATGATGTTACCTCGAAATGTGTAATAATATCCTTGTAGATATCCGTCAGTGTATGCAATTCATCCACGGCCACGCATTCACCAACCTGATGGATGGTCGAATTCGTCAGTCCCAGCTCGGCGACCGGCACACCGGCGGCAGCCAGAAAGCGACCGTCGGAAGTTCCGCCGCCGGTATCGCGGATGGTATCAAGTCCGGTTACGCGATGAATCGAATCACATATCAGATCAAGAAAGGGGCCGTCAGGCGTGGAAAACGCCGTGGCCACATGATCAAAGGAGAACGACACCGATGTCCCTGCTGCCGCCTGCTCGATGGCGGTGCGGATCGCATCGAAGTCATTGGCCGGGTTGTACCGGATATCGATAAAGCACTCGCACTGGCCGGGAATCACATTGCTGGCCCCGGTGCCTCCGGAGAGATTGGTGATCTGGCAGGATGTCGGTGGAAATCCGTCAGCCGGCACACCCCAGTCGATGGCCGCAATGCGCGCCAGTACCGGCGCCGCACGATGAATGGCATTATCGGCATCCCGGGGATAGGCCGAATGCCCCTGTTTGCCATGGAAAACGGCGCGTACCTGTACCACGCCACGCCGGCCGCGCCGAATCGTATCACCTACACGGGTATGCGAGGACGGTTCGCCGACAATGACTGCATCGGGCAGGGCATTATGCTGTTGCAGATATTCCACCAGGCGAATCGTGCCGTCGATGGATTCACCTTCTTCATCGGAAGTAATCAGCATTTGCAGCGTCGGCAACGGCTCGGCACGCTGGCATAATTCGGCAACAGCGGCAATCCAGCAGGCAATACTGCCTTTCATATCCTGTGCGCCACGGCCATGCAGGATGTTCTGCTCAATCACGCCGGCAAACGGCGGCTGGGGCCAGGCCTCAAGCGGCCCGGTCGGTACGACATCGGTATGTCCGGCATAGGCCAGCGTGCCCGGAAATTCGCCCGCACGGGTATAAATGCTGTTGGTCACGCCACCGGCATCCACGCGGGTGCGCACGAAACCCAGAGGCGCCAGCAAGCGTTCCATATAATCCTGGCAACCGCCATCTGCCGGCGTTACCGATTCGCGCCGGATCAGCTTGACGGCAATATCGCTTACAATTTCGGACATGGCGGCACCCTAGCCGGGAAACCCGGCAAAATCGAGCTTGCCGGCCGGGCAGAACCCTCAGAACAGGCGCCGGAACACCTCGCTGTGACGTTCGGTCTTCCTGAACAGCGGTGCGTCCGCCGCCCGCTGTTGCAGTTCCTGATATTGCGCCTCGGAAATATTCGGATAGACCTCCATAAAGGTGATCCGCTTCTCTGCATGCCGCACATACAACTGTGCAGCAAGCCCCAGTTGCTGTTCGTTTTCCCGGAGCCAATGGCGCAATGCTGACTCCATATCGGCATCGCCATGATACCAGACAAACAGATCAGACATGGCAGGGCTCGAGAATTTCCACGGCACTGCCATCGGCCAGCGCCAATGCGGTCTGTTTTTCGGCGATTTCGACAGGCAACCAGGCGATGCCATAGCATTGCTGTCTGTGATCCATTGCCGCAGAGCGCAGTTCACCAATCGCAGATGATGCGCTCAGTAACGGGCAGGGCAGGGCTTCGGGCACACCGGCTAGCAATACGCGGTACAGTTTTTTGCGAATACCGCCGCGCCAGCGCATACGGCTGGTGACTTCCTGTCCGACATAACAGCCCTTGTCGAAGCTGACGCCACGCATTTCAATGAGGTTCGCATTGAGCGGGTGGATTTTCTCGTCCCATTCCACGCCGAAATCCGGCAGGCCGCGGATAATGCGCATGGCCTCCATCTGGGTTTCATCCACATAATGAGGCGAGTTTGTACATTGAGCCCTGATCGCAGGCTTTTCGGTAATGACCCAGAAACCACGTGGTTCTGCCGGCATGACCAGTGCCACGCTGCCGGCATGATGACTTGTGGCCAGCCATTCATCCCCCGGCTGCGGCAAACCAAACGCGGCCAGCCCCTGGGCTGCATCGGCACCCTGAATGGAACAAATACCCAGCGTATCCACCACGCCAACGCGTAACTCATAGCCCAGGGCAAAGCGGCGCAGACGAGAGACGCAGGCTGCGGCATGCGTTGCCGGTGTCAGGATCAAAAGCGCTGCGCCCGTATCGATCAGATACAGGGTGCTGACAGCCTTGCCTTGCGGTGTGAGCAGGCAGGCATGAATTCCCTGTTGCGTTGTCAGCCCCCTGATATCCTGAGTGATTTGTCCCTGCAGGTAATCGCGCAGCCTGTCACCGGAGGCTTTTAATACACACCAGCGACTGCGTTCGCTCATGACATAATCATGCAGCAGATGTTCGGCCGTGCCGGCGCTCAGGGCGGGTAAATTCATATGCCGCACGCTACCCCGGACAGCATGTGAAAACCATGCCCGGCAGGGTCCGGCAGGGCCGATATGCTGATGATTAAAAGAAGCATGCGCAGGTTCTATACCCGAGTACATCGCTCGGATATAGTTCGCCTCTCAATGTGCATAACAACAGCTGGAGGTAGCATGACGACACAGGCGGATACACCGGAGACGGATATGACGAAGGGCCTTGCTGTCGGGCAGTCATTCCCGAATTCCCGCAAGGTCTATATTGAAGGTTCACGGGCGGATATCCGTGTGCCGATGCGGGAGATATCGCTGTCACCGACGCATGCTTCATTTGGCGCAGAAGAGAATCCTCCGGTGCTGGTTTATGATACATCAGGGCCATATTCGGATCCGGAATACAGGATCGACCTGAACAAGGGGCTGCCGCCGATTCGTCAGGCATGGATTGAAGAGCGCGGTGATACGGAGTTATTGCCGGATCTGAGTTCCGATTACGGACGCCGGCGGCGCGATGACGAACGACTCTCAACCCTGCGTTTTGCCCATGTACGGACGCCGCGTCGTGCGCGAAAAGGAAAGAATGTAACGCAAATGCATTATGCGCGTGCGGGCATCGTCACACCTGAAATGGAATTTGTCGCCATTCGTGAAAACCAGCGTCGCGAGCACCTGCGGGAAATTACCCGTCAGCATGCCGGGCAAAGCTTTGGCGCCGCCATTCCGCCGGTCATTACGCCTGAATTTGTGCGCGATGAAATTGCCCGCGGCCGTGCCATCATTCCGGCCAATATCAACCATCCGGAACTGGAGCCGATGATTATCGGCCGCAATTTCCTGGTCAAAATCAACGGCAACATCGGGAACTCGGCCGTCACCTCGTCGATTGAGGAAGAGGTGGAGAAGATGACCTGGGCGACGCGCTGGGGCGCGGATACGATCATGGACCTGTCCACGGGCAAAAACATCCACGAAACCCGCGAATGGATCATCCGCAATGCAGCGGTGCCGATTGGCACCGTGCCAATCTATCAGGCGCTGGAGAAAGTGGATGGCATCGCCGAAGATCTGAGCTGGGAGATTTTCCGTGATACGCTGATCGAGCAGGCTGAGCAGGGCGTGGATTATTTCACGATTCATGCCGGTGTACTGCTGCGCTATGTGCCAATGACGGCCAAACGGCTTGCCGGCATCGTGTCGCGCGGTGGTTCGATTATGGCCAAATGGTGTCTGGCGCATCATAAAGAGAATTTCCTCTACACCCATTTCGAGGAAATCTGTGAAATCATGAAGGCCTATGATGTTTCCTTCTCGCTGGGCGATGGCCTCCGGCCCGGTGCCATTGCCGATGCCAACGATGAGGCGCAGTTTGCCGAGCTGCACACCCTGGGTGAGTTGACCCGCATTGCCTGGCAGCACGATGTGCAGGTCATGATTGAAGGGCCGGGCCATGTACCGATGCAGATGATCAAGGCCAATATGGACGAGCAGCTGGAGCATTGCCATGAGGCGCCGTTCTATACCCTGGGCCCGTTGACCACGGATATCGCACCGGGCTATGACCATATTACCAGTGCCATCGGTGCGGCACAGATCGGCTGGTACGGTTGTGCCATGCTGTGCTATGTCACGCCGAAAGAGCATCTGGGCCTGCCCAACAAAAAGGACGTGAAGGATGGCGTGATAGCCTACAAGATTGCCGCGCATGCAGCGGATCTGGCCAAGGGGCATCCCGGTGCCCAGCAGCGTGATGATGCACTTTCCAAGGCACGTTTCGAATTCCGCTGGGAAGACCAGTTCAACCTCAGTCTCGATCCGGATACCGCGCGTGCTTTCCACGATGAAACACTGCCCAAGGAAAGTTCCAAGGTGGCACATTTCTGTTCAATGTGCGGACCGAAATTCTGTTCCATGAAAATCACGCAGGATGTGCGCGAATATGCCAGGGAGCACGGACTGGAAACACGTCAGGCCATTGAGCAGGGCATGAAGGAACAGGCAGAAACGTTTGTACAAACCGGCTCAAAGATCTATCATAAGTCATGATGGATGCGTGCTTTAGGCATGCTGGCAGCAAAGGAGTCTGATATGCCGCGTTCCAGGATTTTTGCCCGTGATATCATGAATGATACCCCGCCGTTCTGCGCAATGGACACGCCGCTGAGCGAGATTGCACGCCGTTTTGCCGAGGAGGGCATCACCGGACTGCTTGTCGTTGATGATGACAAGCGACTGTTTGGTGTTATTACGGAGTCGGACCTGATTGACCAGCAGCGAAATCTGCATTTGCCTACCGCGATGGCCGTCTTCGATATGGTCATCCCGCTGGGCGAGGCGCGTTTCGAAAAGGAACTGGAACGTATGCAGGCCATGACGGCCGAGGATCTGGTCCAACTGAATGTCAAAACCGTGGATGCCGATGCCAGCCTGGCCGAAATCGCCACGATCATGAGCGATCATGCCGTACACCATCTGCCGGTGCTGGAAAACGGGCAGGTTGTCGGCCTGATCAGCAAACATGATGTCATCAAGGCGCTGGCCAACACCTGAACCGTTGAAGTATCACGTTCATAATGAGTCACAAACTATTGAGGTGGCTAAAAAAATCTCATCCGAGCTTTCTCCGGGCGCTGTGCTTGCCCTGCATGGTGAACTGGGGGCCGGCAAGAGCGTTTTTGCGCGTGCGGTCATGCGCGCACTGGGGGTCAGGGATCAGGCGTTGCCCAGCCCGACCTTCGCCATCATTCAGGAATACGAGGGCAGGGGATGTCGTCTTGCGCATATGGACTGGTATCGTCTGCACGGGATTGATGAACTGGAAGCCATCGGCGTACGCGAATACATGCAGCCACCATGGGTTTGTCTGATTGAATGGTCGGAACGAGCTGCGAAGCTGTTACCGCCGCAGGCCATACATATTTCGCTGAATTATGTTACTGATGATCCTGACGCGCGAATGATTGAGATTTCCCCGGATCCGCTCTCCTGAGCCGGCAGATGACCAGGGCAGGGTTCGGCGGGGTTTGTTTGTGCTGGCGAAAGGCACTGATATTCCCGTTGTTGCTTTTTCCGTTTTTGCTGTACGGTGGTGAGCTGCAATCAGGAGATATCCGGTACATTGAATGGCAACTTGTTGCACCGGATGGCAACACCGTTGCTGCCACCGGCCATGGCCGGATACACATTATACTGCAGACCGGGGACCGCATGAGCGGCTTTGCAGGATGCAATCGAATGCGCGGTCATTATCAGGCCGACTCCGAACATATCCATTTCTCAAAGATTGCCGCCACCATGAAGGTATGTGCGGACGCAGCAGACAGCGAACATAATTTCATCGCCGCACTTGAAAAGAGCAGATTTTACCGCCGCGAAGATAACCATCTCGATTTTTTTGATGCTCATCATCAACGACTGCTTTCGTTTATTGCCGCGAATACCCCCGAGCCTCGAACCTACGTTTTTACATGTGAAAAGGGCTATCATTTTGTGGCCCGTATCGAACATGGAGATGCCTGGCTGTTTTTACCGGAACGCACGCTGCGCCTGTCAGAAACAGCCGGGGGCACTGGAGCAGTCTACAGTGACGGCCAAAATCGCTTTGCAGTTAACGGAGATAACGCGCGGCTGAGATTTCACGACACTGAGTATGCAGCATGCGCGAACAACAGAAGCGCCGCGATCTGGGAGCATGCGAAACTCAATGGCATTGACTTTCGCGCTGTTGGCCATGAGCCGCCCTGGGTTCTGCAGTTCACCAAAGGCCAGAAAATTGTGCTCCAGCTTGGTTATGGTAAGAGCGAACTGCATTTTCCCGCCACTGCGCCTGTTACAGATACGGAAGAAAGAAGCGCAAGCTATTCCACTGATAACAGCCAGCACACGTTAAGCCTTACCCTGACGGCCAGGGAATGTCATGACAGCATGACAAGTGCCTCATATGGAACAACCGTGCATTTCATTCTGGACGGGAAAGAGCAGTATGTCGGTTGCGGTCGTTTTTTGCATTAACTTTTCTGCATATGCGGACATTATTTCCCCTATATCAGGGACAGGGAAATACCGTGCCGTGAATGAGGGGCTGCATCAATATTCGGCCCAAGAGCGCTGGAGCTAACATCAATGAAAGAAGGCATCCGCAAGCTTGCCGCATCCTATGGCTTCGAGCTTTGTTATATCACACGTCCCGTTATCGATGCGCGGTTTATTGAGCGATTCAATGGCTGGCTGGAGCATGGTTATTACGGCACGATGGACTGGATGCGGGAGGATGTGCGCGCGCATCGTCGCAGGCATCCGGCAGAGATGCTGGCGGGTGTACAGAGCGTGATCAGCGTGGCCATGCGTTATACACCGCCGGGCTATACCTTGCCGGAAGCCTGCGCGGCGCAGGGCAGGGGAGTCATCGCCGGTTATGCGCATGGCGATGATTACCATGACATTATGAAGAAACGCCTGAAGGCGCTGGCGCGGGATCTGGATGATTTGCTGGGAAAGCATGATCAGCGCGTGTTTGTGGATACGGCCCCCGTACTGGAGCATGCGCTGGCCGAGCGCGCCGGCTTGGGCTGGCAGGGCAAGCATTCGCTGACGATCAATCGTCATCTCGGTTCCTGGTTTCTTCTCGGCGAGTTGTTTACAACGGCAGCACTGGAACCCGATGAAACGGCAGGCAACCACTGCGGCAGCTGTGCTGCCTGCATGGATATTTGTCCGACACAGGCCATTGTAGAGCCGTACATCGTGGATGCGCGGCGTTGCATCTCCTACCTGACCATCGAATACAAAGGGTTTATCGCACATGAGCTGCGTCCCCTGATGGGCAATCACATTTATGGCTGTGATGATTGCCAGATGGTCTGTCCATGGAATCGCCATGCCACCGCACCGGCACATGATTTCCTTGCCCCGCGAGGGGAGAATATTCTGCCCGGGCTTGCTAGTCTGCTGGCGCTGGATGAGGATGCGTTTCGCGCGCGATTTCGCAAATCACCGATTCGGCGAACGGGCCGCACGGCAATGTTGCGCAATGTTTGTATCGCCATGGGTAATGATGGCGACGCTCGCTGGCTTGAGCCGCTGAGCGCCACGCTGGAAGAGCCTTCGCCATTGCTGCGTGCGCATGCCTTCTGGGCATTGACGCGCCTGCACATGGAGAAGCATATGCTCATGCCATTGCTGGAACGCTCGCTGGCGCAGGAAAAGGATAAGCAGGCGCATGAAGATATGACGGTATCCATGCGACAGATAAAGGAAAATGTATGACAAACAAACCCCGGGCTTTTATTTTTGATTTGGACGGAACGCTGGTGGATGCGTTGCCGGATATTCGCGCCAATGCCAACCGCGCACTGAAAAAGCTGGGCTATGATTTCCAGCTTTCGCTGGACGAAACACGTCCGCACGTCGGCGGTGGCGCCCAGAAACTGGCGGCCAGTGTATTGAACAAGCCCATGGATGCCCCCGAAACCATGGCACTGTATCACAGCTTTGCCGAAATCTATGAGCAGCATCCGGCTGATTTCGGTCGGCCTTTTCCCGGTGTTATGGATACATTGAATCATATCCGCGCCCAGGGCATCCCGATGTCCTGCGTGACGGCGAAACCGGCCAGGGCGCGCATCAAGGTGCTCGATGCGCTGGGACTGACGCCGTATCTGGCGCATGCATTGTCGCCGGAAGACGGCTTTGCCAAGAAACCCGCCCCGGATATGCTGATCGAATGCTGCCGCGTCATGGGTGTTGCACCTGAACAGACCGTGATGGTGGGCGATACGCGCTTCGACATCGAGGCCGGCCTGAATGCGCACTGCCAGCATGTCTGTTACTGTGAGCATGGCTATCAGCCCTTGCCGCAGGAATATGAGACGCAGGTAATTCGTCTGCACCAGTTCACGGATTTGCTGGCCTTGCTTGAGGATTAATGGCCGATGTCGTTACAGGGGATTTACGGAATTCTTCCGGGGGATATCGATCCGGCACTGTTACTGGAAAAAGCGGAGGCGGCCCTGAAGGGTGGCGTGCGCATTCTGCAATACCGTGACAAGAAGTCCGGCTTCAAAAAGGCGCTGAAAAATGCGCGACTCCTGCGGGAGCTGACAACGCGTTACGAGGCCATGTTGATCATTAATGACTCCCTGCAACTGGCACTGGAGAGCGAGGCCGATGGTGTGCATTTCGGGCGTGACGATATCATGAGCCTGACACGTCTGCGCAGCGAAACGCCAGATCAACGGCTCATCGTCGGCGTCACCTGCCGTGCCGATGCGGCTTTCGCCAGGCATGTGCTGGCTGAAGGAGCCGATTATGTCTCATTCGGCGCCATATGGCCGACGCAGTCCAAGCCGGACGTTCCGGCAATCGGCCTGCCGCGATTAATCAAGGCCAGACAAATGTTTCCCGAAGCTACGGTTTGCGCCATTGGCGGCATAACGCCGGAACGCCTGCCGGCCATCAAAGCCGCAGGCGCAGATTGCGCCGCTGTCATTTCCGGTCTGTTTGCGGCCGATGATATTGAGATGACCGCCAGACAAATGGTTAGCTGCTGGCAGGAAGGCGCATGAGGCCGGTATGCCTGAGCATCGGTGGCTCCGATAGCAGTGGAGGAGCCGGCATTCAGGCCGATCTGAAAGTATTTGAACAGCTGGGTTGCCATGGCTGCTCCGTGCTAACGGCGCTGACGGCACAGCATCCTGAAGCAATATTGCGGATTGAGCCTGTATCGCTGGCGCAAATGGAAGCGGAATTACTGGCTGTTTTCGACTATTTCGATGTAGCCGTGGTCAAAACAGGCATGCTGGCTGATGCGGAGCATATTGCATTGCTCTCCGGGATGCTGGAGGTACACCATGGCGGTCGCCCCCTCATCGTTGATCCGGTGATGCTTGCTTCCTCCGGCCGTCGTTTGCTGGAGGAGGGCGCAGAGCAGACACTGGCAGCCACTTTGATTGCGCAGGCCACACTGGTGACGCCCAACCTGCAGGAAGGACGATTTTTTGCCGGAGGAGATTCATCCCTGACCGCTGCAGATACCTTGTCCGTGCTGAGGGAAACATGGCCTGCTTCAATTCTGTTGAAAGGTGGCCACGGTGCAGGCGAGCAGGTGGAGGATCTGCTGCATCTTGCCGATGAAGATGCGATACGGCGTTTCACGCACCCGCGCGTGTCGCTGGATGCCATGCAGGGTCACGGTACCGGTTGCCGGCTGGCTTCCGCCATCGCAGCCGAAGTGGCAAAGGGCGAGGCGCTGGCAGATGCCGTGGCCTGTGCGGAAAACTTTCTGATGGAAAATCTGACGCGGGCGCATTGACAAATAAACGTGACAGCGTCACGTTTATCGCATGGGCAGGGTGCGTTATACGATCCGTACAGCAGACAGCATCTATGCATGGCGCTGGTTGATGCGCAAAATGGAGAATCCGGCCTGGCTGGATGAGCAATGCAGTTTTGAAGCGCATGAACAATTGCAATCGTTGCCGACACAGGATCCTGCGGCTCTGAACCGGTGGTGTGAGCAATATCTGGATTGCGCGCAGTGGCGCCAGCTGAAAAATGCCATTCGTGCCGCGCGCAGGCGAAGCAGGGCACAGATGAAAACGGTCAATCTTACACCTGCCGCATGGGCCAGGCTGTCGCAACGTGCAGCCCGGGAAGGCTGCACGTTGTCGGAGATCATCGAGCGCTATTTATAAGTTAATGGGTTTGCCCAAACGGAGGGCTCTGCTCCTGATTTGCAGGGACTGCAATTTCGCCGAACATGGATTCATATTTCTGAATATTATCGATCAGCACCGAAGCGATCCGTTTGGCATGGGCCGGCGAGACAATGACCCGCGCATTGACGACAGCCATCGGCGGCGTCCCCAAAATAAAGTCGAACACGAATTCTTCCTGTGTATGCGACACCAGCATCTGGTTGGCATAGACGCCACCCTGAATCTCGGGCGGCATATGAATCTGCATCTCTTCCTGCATATTATCGTCATCCATCGTGGCCATGATTGTCCTCCCCGTTGTCCAATATTGCTTTAGCCTGCTGATAATAGGCTTCCAGCGCCAGTAAATCCATGTTCTGCGAAGATTTGCCATCACGCTCAATCAACTGCTCCAGCAAACGAAAGCGACGGGCAAATTTACGATTTGTCGCCATCAGCGCCAGTTCGGCATCAATATCGGCCTTGCGCGCCCAGTTAACCAGCGTAAACAGAACATCACCCAGTTCGTGCTCGATGGCCACGGCATCGTTTGCCGCATATGCCTGCTGCAATTCTTCAATTTCTTCCTGCAGTTTTTCCAGCACGCCGTGTGCATCAGGCCAGTCAAAACCGATGCGTGCGGCACGCTGTTGCAATTTGCGGGCACGGGAAAGGGCAGGCATGGGCGGAATGCCATCCATGAGCGAGTGGCGGTCACGATGTTCATCGGCCTTGAGCTGTTCCCACTGCTCATGCCGGTGCTCCATGGCAGGATCGCTGAACACGTGCGGGTGACGGTGAATCATTTTATCGACAAGGGCATCGATGACATCATCGAGTGAAAAGTGCTGCTGCTCTTCGGCCAGCCGTGCGTAGAACGCAATATGCAGCAACAAATCGCCCAGCTCGCCTTGCAGTGCCGTCCAGTCATCGCGCAGGTCGGCATCTTCAATGGCCTCCAGCAATTCATATGTTTCTTCAATAGTGAAGCGTCGCAATGAGGCGAGCGTCTGTGTTTTGTCCCAGGGACATTCCTCACGCAACACTTTCATTAATTCCTTCAACCTTTCGTAAGGGAAGGGTTTATTGCGTATTCGTTCCGGCATGATTCTCTCGCTTGTGTTTCTGTGACTTTACATAATATACATTATGCGACGTTGTGCAAAGACGCCGAAATGGCGTCTGGCGACGGTAAACTTAACTGCCCTGGCAAAGAAGCTCCACCATTTGCACCGGGATTCAGCTACATGCATGATTCACAACCATGCGCGGCATACACTGGCTTCTGCTTCTATTTCTGCTCGCCGTCTTCACTGTCCGGACGGAGGCTGTCGCCTCGCGCGTGATCCCTGTGCCGAAGAATCCGGCTGACAAAACATACGACAGCCGGACTTTGAAGCCTGCGCAAATTGCAGACTGCCTGCATCGCGAACAGTCCCTTTTGCAGCGCGTCAAAACGATGAAGCAGGAAGAACAACAACTCGCCCTGCAGGCCGCACGCGTGCAGCAGATGGGAGAAAAGCTGAAGACGCTTGAAGCGCAGCTGAAGCCAGATGATCCGGTCGCCATGGACGATTTTCGTTTTCGCGTCGATCTCTATCGACATGCAGAAGAGCAATACAACACCCATGCCGCCGACTTCAATCATCGCCTCAGCTCATTGAAGGATGCGCAACAGCATTACAATAACCATTGTGTCGATAAACAGTATTATGAAGACGATTACAAACAGGCGCTGGCGTCGTTAAAATCCGACAGGGTTAAGCGACCAGCCAGCATGGCCATGACCGACACGGCCAGGGGCATTTATCTGCAACTGGGCGCTTTTCGCCAGCAGCAAAGCGTTAAGGAACTTTATCACCGCCTGGAGGCTGAGCATTTACCGCTGCAACAACATAACAATAAACAGGGCCTGACCATTGTGCGCGCAGGCCCGTTTGCGGATATGCAGGAAGCCGAACGCATTCGACAGCTTCTGGCTGAACGCTATGCCATCAAGGCCTTTGTGCGAAAAGAGCCTTAAGCCATGCCTCAAAACTTGCGGAACTGACCTACGACCTCACCATAGAAATCAAGGGATGATTCCGGATAGATATTTGGAAAGGCATCATTGGCCGGTTCCAGATACGGGCCCCGATTCCCCATGCGAAGATATTTGATGGTGAAATCGCCATCAATGATGGCCACGACAATTTTTCCGATATCAGGATTCTGTTTTTTCTCGACAATCAGGTAGTCGCCATCATGGATACCGGCATTGATCATGGAATCACCCTGCACCTGAATCAATACGGTTTTCGAAGGCTGTTCGACAAGATAATCATCAATGGTAATCGCATCCCAGAGCATATCCGCCGCCGGACTGGCCAGTCCGGCCGGAGCGGCACCGACCAGCGGACGTGCAAAAAAACGCTTGTCCGTTGTCACCCGGCCGCCTGTTGTTTTGCTCAGAAAGCCGGCCGCAATCATGCGATCGACAAACTTGACCGCGCCCTGCTTGCTCAGACCCAGTAATCCGGCGATGGCCGCATAGGACGGAATCAGCCGGTGCTGTGCATAATAATCCTGCAATTTCGCCAGGTACATTTCATCCTGATTGATCATGTGCGCATGATGGTGTACGAAAGTACACTATGCAAGTGTTTCTGCATCACGGCCATCCGGGCATGCCCCGGTGAACGAATTCCGGTTGACTCACGCACATGTTTTCAATACAAATCGCCGTCTTGTCCATGCTCCCATCGTCTAGCGGTCCAGGACGTCGCCCTCTCACGGCGAAAACAGGGGTTCGAGTCCCCTTGGGAGTACCAGTTTGACTGATCGGAGTTCAATTCTGACCATCTGCCCTGATGGTTTTGATTGAACCTGCTCCTGTTTTCATTAACCTCGCGGACCATGCAATGCTTTCCTTTTCGCTATCGCCGATACTTCGGGCTGGGCGCGGCCCTGTTGTTACTGGCCTCCTGTGCCGTGAAGGGCCCGGCCGGGCAAGCCCGCCTTGCCACGGATATTCAGCCTCAACCGTTGCTGTCCGGCTCGGCGATGTTTCCGCAACGTACCGACCCTGTGCTGCTGGGGCTGAAAGCTGAAGATCTGAATCTGACAGCAGCCAAAGCCAAACTCAAATATACGCCCTACTGGCATGTCGTTTCCGAACGCTCCTGTTTTGTGCGTCATCGCATTCTGAAGATATTGCAGCAATTACATGCACCGACATCATTACAGGTGGTGCCGGTGGTTGAATCAACCTATGACCCCTATGCCCTGTCCTATTCCGGCGCGATGGGATTATGGCAATTAATGCCGCGCACGGCCAAAGGGCTCGGCATTCAGGCCGATGCGGCCGTTAATGGCCGTCGTCATGTCGAAACATCCACGCGCGCAGCTGTGACTTATCTGCAACAGTTACATGATCGTTTCAATAGTTGGCCGCTGGCATTCGCAGCCTATCACATGGGGCCGAATGCACTGGCGCGCCTCCTGGCCAAACATCCCTGGCAGCATGGCGATGGCTTGCAAGCCATGCCTGTTCCGCAGGTTACGCGGGAATACGTGCAGAATATCATTGGTTTGACGGTGCTTCTCGACCGGGGTGAGTTTGCCTTTGATGATCCGATCCGCACCGTGCCGGTCACATTGCATCCGCCGGTCAGCCTGGCACACGCACAGCAACAGATGGGCAAAACGAACAATGAACTGTTTCGCCTGAACCCCGGTCTGAACCGGGCGGAATATCACCATAGTGACATCACGATCCATGTGCCCGAACAGGAAGTGGCCGACTGGCAAAAGCTGCCGCCGTATCAAGGCCCGACCTATGCCCGCATACAGGTAAAATCCGGCGATTCGCTGTGGAAAATTGCCCGCCGGCATCATGTGTCCGTAGCCGAACTCAAACGCATCAATCACCTGTCCGGCCATATGCTGCATATCGGGCAAACCCTGAAAGTACCCTCCTCCGGCGGCACGCTTGTTGCCGGCATCAATCCTCTGCTCAGCAACGGGAACCGTCTGCGCTACAGTGTGCGCA
>WFNX01000142.1 GCA_015488375.1 Mariprofundaceae bacterium
AGACATCCTTCATCTCGGTTGCCTCACGCGCCACACTGGACAGCGGCGTAATAAAATACTCGCTCTGATACGGCTCATCGGATACGCGCCGGATGGCCACCGATCCGGGCTGCCCGTCAGCCACGGCATGGGTAACGGCAAAGGCACCGACCTCACGCGCTTCACATGCATCAATCTCTGAAACAATGGTCGGAAAACTGCGCTGCAGATAACCGAATGTATCCGCCCTTACGCGTACTTTCTCTCCGGCATAGGCCTCCTTGACCTTCTGCGACAGAAAATCGCCCAGTGCCCCGGTACCTGAGAGCTGCACATTACCATGCGAATCACGCTCGCCGGTGGCCGCAATGGGCTGCCCGTCAGCATCGGCCACACCCTCGGAAACGGCCACCACACAGCGTCCGTGCCGGGCCACCATATCCTTCACATCCTGCTGGAAGCGCGCGATATCAAATGTGCGCTCCGGCAGATAAATCAGATGCGGACCATCGCCCTCGTTTTGCCTCGCCAGCGCGGAAGCCGCAGTCAGAAAGCCGGCATGCCTGCCCATCACAACATTGATCTTGATGCCCGGCAACGCGGCATTGTCCCGATCATCCCCCATAAATGCCAGGGCAACAAATCTCGCCGCCGAGGCAAAACCGGGACAATGATCGGTAACGCGCAGATCGTTATCGATGGTCTTGGGGATGTGCACCGTGCAGAAATCATAATCCGCCTGCTGTGCCATCTCGGCAATAATATGCGCCGTTTCCGCCGAGTCGTTGCCGCCGATATAAAAGAAATAGCGCACATCATGTTTACGGAATACTTCAAACACCCGCTCGCATTCTTCCTTGCCCGGCTTCAGGCGCACTGAACCCAGCGCTGCTGCCGGCGTCCGGGCCACCTGCTCCAGCTGTTCCCGGCCCTGTGTGGTCAGGTCGATGAAGTCTTCCTTCATAATACCGGCAATACCGTGGTGCGCCCCCAGAATACCGGTAATCTCTGCGCATTCCCGCGCAGCCAGTACCGCACCGACAAGTGACTGGTTAATCACCGTTGTCGGCCCGCCTGACTGGCCAATCACCATCTTTCCTTTCAGCATTGCCATGATTATTACCCCCTCATAAAAAGTTGGGCCATTATAACGCGATTGCGTTCATGCGTCTTCCCCTGATATGTTTTCCCGACAGGAGTATTCATGATCAAAACTGAAGCCATTATCGCCCTGCTCGAGCAGGCAGGCAGACAAATCATCCTGCCTGCATTTGAGCGCAGCAGAACTACCTTGCATAAAGCTGACGGCTCTGTTGTCACGGAAACCGATATCACCTGCCAGCAATTCCTGAAAACAGCCCTGGCTGATATGGCGCCGGATATCGATTTTCTCGGTGAAGAAATGAGTGAAAGCGAACAGATGGCCTGCCTGCACAGCGATCGACGCTACTGGTGCCTGGACCCGCTGGATGGCACCACCAACTTCATCGCCGCGTTTCCCATGTTTGCCATTTCACTGGCATTGATTGAACAGGGACGCCCCGTCCAGGGCTATATCCATGATCCCATACACCAGGAAACATTCATGGCGGTCCGTGGCCAGGGCGCCTGGCTTAACGGCCAGCCATTGCATGCCGCCACCGAAGATACACTGAAAGATGCCGTCGGCAGCATTGACTTCAAGCGGCTGCCCCCGGCGCTTGCCGAGAAACTGATTCGCCCGGGCCTGTATCGCAGCCAGCGGAATATCGGCACCTGCGCCCTGGAATGGGCCTGGCTGGCCGCCGGACGCATGCACTTCATTATCCATGGTGGCGAAAAATTATGGGATTATGCGGCCGGCAGCCTGATTGCCGCAGAGGCCGGCTGCTGCGTCGGCGACTTTTCTGCCGCACCGTTTTTTCCGGCACGCCAATTATCTTCCCCTGTGCTGGCCTGCTGCACCCGGGCACTGCAGCAACAGTTAATGGCTGACATCAACGGTCAGCTCACGCGCCTGACATCACGGATTCAGACGCGCACATAGCTCTTGAGAATCAAACTGTTACCACGGAAAACAAATATCATACTTGAATATGTCCAGGTATACCCTTGTTTTCCGGCCGGTTTTTTACTCCGTTCCGGACGCGCTCGATTTTAGCCCCGAAATTCGCTAGCATGCCGCCACAAAAATTCCAGGAGGGGATTCAGGACATGGGAAAAGTAAGTGATTTGAAAATCGATCTTGTAGAGGTTTGCGAAGCTGCAGCCCGTGCCTGCGCCCCGTTTGTCGGCTCTGGCCAGAAAGACGAAGGCGACGGCCTGGCTGTCGATGCCATGCGCAGCCGCATCAATGAAGTTAAGATGAATGGCATGATCGTCATTGGCGAAGGCGCCAAGGATGAGGCCCCTGCCCTCTATGACGGGGAAAAGGTCGGCACCGGCGAAGGCATTGGCGTGGATATCGCCGTCGATCCGATCGAGGGCACCAATCTCTTTGCCAAGGATATGCCCGGCTCAATCGTGACGCTGGCAGCAGCCCCTGAAGGAACAATGTACCGTCCGGGCTCCTGTTTTTATATGGACAAACAGGTTTACCCGAGAGCCGCACGCGGCAAAATCGATCCGCAGGCGCCTGTTGCCGACCGCCTTGGCCAGCTGGCCAAAGCGCTGGGCAAGGATGTCGCGGAGCTGAAGATATTTATTCTCGACAAGCCTCGCCATCAGGAACTCATTGCCCAGGTATATGCTGCGGGCGCCAAGGTTCGCCTGGCCACCGACGGCGATGTCAACGGTGCGATTCAGGCCGTACTGAATATGGGCTCGGATGCCCTGTTCGGCATTGGCGGCACACCGGAAGGCATCGTGACCGCCTGCGCGGCGCGCGCCATGGGTGCGGAAATGTTTGGTCGCATGGCGCCACAGAAGGATTTCGAGATTGAACTGTGCAAAAAGGAAGGCGTGGATACCACGTCCATCCTGACCCGCGATGAGCTGGTGACATCGGATGATGTGCTGTTTATTGCCACCGGCCTGACTTCCGGCGCCTATGTGCGACATGTCAAAACCGGCCATGACAGCCACGGGCGCTTTATGACAACCGACACCGTCGTACTGGACGGCGGTATTGGCAATATCCGGCGGGTTCAGACCACGTTGCATATTTAAATAGAAACAGGCGCTGACAATGCATAAATTTAATTTATGTTTTTTATAATCAGTGCTAATTAGATTTTATACACAAAATAAATAGGGTTCACTGAACTGTGACCATCCATTAAAAGGGGAACGAGAACATGAGCAACAATCGCAGACATCTGGCTAACGCAGTACGCGTTCTGTCCATGGACGCCGTCCAGAAAGCCAACTCCGGCCATCCCGGTGCACCGATGGGCATGGCGGATATCGCCGAAGTGCTGTGGAATGATTATCTGAAACATAATCCGAACAACACCAAATGGTCGGATCGGGATCGCTTTATCCTGTCCAACGGACATGGTTCGATGCTGATCTATTCATTGCTGCATCTGTCCGGCTATGACCTGCCGATGGATGAAATCAAACGTTTCCGTCAATTGCATTCACGCACGCCGGGGCATCCGGAATATGGTTATGCGCCGGGCGTTGAAACCACCACAGGTCCGCTGGGTCAGGGAATCACCAATGCCGTGGGCATGGCGATTGCCGAGCGCATGCTGGCCGGTCAGTTTAACAAACCGGGACACGAGATCGTTGATCATTATACTTATGTTTTCCATGGTGACGGCTGCCTGATGGAAGGCATCTCGCATGAGGCATGTTCCCTGGCCGGCACACTGGGTCTGGGCAAGCTGATTCTGTTCTGGGATGACAACGGCATTTCCATTGACGGTGAAGTGGAAGGCTGGTTCACCGATGACACCCCTGCCCGCTTTGAATCCTACGGCTGGCAGGTGATCCGCAATGTTAACGGTCACGATGCCGATGAAATCAAGGCGGCGATTGAAACCGCGCGTGCCAACACCGATCAGCCGACAATGATCTGCTGCAAGACGATTATCGGCTTTGGTTCTCCGAACAAGGCCGGCAGCCATGACTGCCACGGTGCTGCACTGGGTGATGAAGAATGCGCCCTGGTACGCAAGGAACTGGGCTGGGAATATGAGCCATTCGTCATTCCCGAGGATGTTTATGCCGGCTGGGACGCACGTGAAAAGGGTGCAGCGGCCGAAGCCGAATGGCAGGCGCGCTTTGATGCCTACAAGGCCGAGTATCCTGAACTGGCGGCAGAATTTGAACGTCGTCAGGCCGGTGAATTGCCGGCCAACTGGCAGGAAGGCGTCAAGGCCTGGATTGACCAGTTGCGTGAAGAAAAGCCGGGCTGGGCAACCCGCGTCGCCTCGGGCAAGACGATCGGCGCCTTTGCCGCCCTGTTGCCTGAACTGGTCGGTGGCTCCGCCGATCTGGCACCGTCCAACAACACCAAATGGCCGGAAGCCGTGGCCTTCTCCAAGGACACGCCGGAAGGCAATTATGTGCACTATGGCGTCCGCGAATTCGGCATGAGCCATATCATGAACGGCATGGTTCTGCATGGCGGCGTTATTCCGTTCGGTGGTACCTTCCTGATGTTCTCGGAATATGCGCGTAATGCCATCCGCATGTCCGCTCTGATGAAGATCGGTACCATCTTCCTCTACACCCATGATTCCATCGGTCTGGGTGAAGACGGCCCGACGCATCAGCCGGTCGAACAGATTGCCACGCTGCGTATGATTCCGCGCATGCACACATGGCGTCCGTGTGATGCGGTTGAATCTGCTGTTGCATGGAAATGCGCAGTTGAGCGTCGTGACTGCCCGACCACACTGGTATTCACCCGTCAGGGCCTGCCCTGCAACGAGTATACCGATGAACAGGTCGCCAATATTGAGCGCGGTGGTTATATCCTCAGCGATTGCGAAGGAACGCCTGAGGTCATCATCATTGCCACCGGTTCGGAAGTGCAACTGGCGCTGGCTGCACAGCAGGAACTTGGAGACAAGAAGGTTCGCGTGGTTTCCATGCCCTGTACCGAGCGCTTTGATGAGCAGGACGATGCCTATAAGGAATCCGTGCTGCCATCATCCGTGACCGCGCGCGTGGCTGTGGAAGCAGGTGTGACCGGATTCTGGGCCAAGTATGTCGGCCTGAACGGCAAGGTGATCGGTATCGACACCTTCGGTGAATCCGCACCGGCCGGCGAACTGTTCAAACTGTTCGGCATTACCACGGAAGCCGTTGTGGCCGCTGTAAACGAAGTCGCTTAATTTGATAAAAGGAGAGGAAAACAATGACGATTAAAATTGGTATTAACGGATTTGGCCGTATCGGCCGGATGGCATTCCGCGCGATTGCCAAGGAATTCACGGATATGGAAGTGGTCGGCATCAACGATCTGCTTGATCCTGAATATCAGGCCTACATGCTCAAATATGATTCCGTACACGGTCGTTTCGACGGTGATGTCTCGGTCGTGGACGGCAACCTGGTGGTTGATGGTAAAACGGTTCGTGTGACCGCTGAACGCGATCCTGCCAACCTAAAATGGGATGAACTGGACGTTGACGTCGTGCTCGAATGCACCGGCTTCTTCCTGACCGAAGAAACCTGCCAGGCCCATATCGCTGCCGGCGCCCGCAAAGTGGTTCAGTCCGCTCCGTCCAAGGATGCCACGCCGATGTTCGTCTATGGTGTTAACCATGATGAATATGCCGGCCAGGCCATTACCTCGGCGGCATCCTGCACGACCAACTGCCTGGCCCCGCTGGCCAAGGTGATTCATGACAACTTCGGCATCAAGCGCGGCCTGATGACCACGGTACATGCGGCAACGGCAACGCAGAAGACCGTGGATGGCCCGTCCATGAAAGACTGGCGCGGTGGTCGCGGTATTCTGGAAAACATCATTCCGTCGTCCACCGGTGCTGCCAAGGCCGTGGGCAAGGTCATCCCGTCGCTGAACGGTAAACTGACCGGTATGGCTTTCCGCGTACCGACTTCCGATGTATCGGTGGTTGATCTGACGGTTGAGCTCGAAAAGGAAGCAAGCTACGATGAAATCGTTGCGACGGTGAAGAAAGCTTCCGAAACACCGGGTATCGGTGATACGCTGGCCTTCACGGATGAAAAGGTTGTATCCACCGATTTCCGCGGCAACGGCTATTCCTCGATCTTCGACTCGACGGCTGGCATTGCCATTGACGGAACCTTCGTCAAGCTCGTTGCCTGGTATGACAATGAGTATGGCTATACCTGCAATATGATGCGTTTCGTTCGCCACGTCGCGAACAACTAAAAGACAATGCGGGCGCCTCCTTCGGGAGTGCGCCCACATTTGTCATTGGCCGTTGCCTGCAGCAGCCAATGACAAACGTACATCAAGCGTTGTTAACCCATGTCACGGTCCTGCCCTGCTGCGGTGCCATGATTGGGTGTATCTACACGAAGGAGTAAGAGAATGTCTGTAATCAAAATGACCGACCTTGATCTTGCCGGCAAACGCGTTCTTATCCGCCAGGATCTGAATGTCCCCGTTGCCGATGGCAAAGTTACCAGCGACAAGCGTATCCGTGCTTCGCTGCCCACCATTGAGCACTGCATCAAGGCAGGCGCCAGGGTCATGATCATGTCCCATCTGGGTCGTCCGACCGAAGGGCAGCCCGAGGCGCAGTATTCGCTGGCTCCGGTCGCAGCCCATATGTCTGCACTGCTGGGCCAGGATGTTCGTCTGGTTACGGACTATCTGGATGGCAATGTTGAAGTTGCAGATGGCGAAGTCGTACTGCTGGAAAATGTACGCTTCAATGTCGGCGAAAAGAAAAATGATGAAACGCTGGCCAAAAAATATGCAGCATTGTGTGATATTTATGTCATGGATGCCTTCGGTACCGCCCATCGCGCGCAGGCATCCACGCATGGTGCCGGTGTGTATGCGCCGGTGGCCTGTGCCGGTCCGCTGCTGGCCGGCGAACTGGAAGCTCTGGGCAAGGCGCTGGATAATCCGGCCCGCCCGATGGTGGCCATTGTTGGCGGCTCCAAGGTTTCAACCAAGCTGACCGTACTGGAATCACTGTCCAATGTTGTGGATCAGCTCGTGGTTGGCGGCGGTATCGCCAACACCTTTATTGCGGCCGCCGGCAAGCCGGTGGGCAAATCCCTGTATGAGGAAGACCTCATCGATACCTGCAAATCGCTGTCGGCTGCGGCCAAGGCGCGTGGTGCGGATATTCCGGTGCCAACGGACGTGGTTTGCGGCAAGGAGTTCTCCCCCACTGCCGAAGCAACGCTGAAAAGCGTCGATGATGTTGCCGATGACGATATGATTTTCGATATCGGTCCGGATTCTGCCGCCGCACTGGCGGAAGTGCTGAAAAGTGCCGGTACCATTGTCTGGAACGGGCCGGTTGGCGTTTTTGAGTTCGACCAGTTCGGAGAAGGCACCAGGGCCATCGCCATGGCCATTGCCGAATCCGATGCATTCTCCATTGCCGGCGGCGGCGACACGCTGGCTGCAGTCGATAAATATGACATTGCCGACCGCGTGTCCTATATCTCGACCGGCGGCGGGGCATTTCTCGAATTCCTCGAAGGCAAGAAATTGCCGGCCGTCGCAATGCTTGAGGAGCGTGCCGCTTAAGTGGATACCTTTCGCAGAACCAAAATTGTTGCCACATTGGGACCGGCCTCCGAATCACCGGAGGTTATCGACCAGCTGGTTCGTGCCGGCGTCAATGTCGTACGACTGAATTTTTCACATGGATCACCGGAAGAGCACCGGACGCGCGCGGAAAACGTGCGCGCAGCCGCCAAACGTCACGGCGTCTGCATCGGCATTCTGGCCGACATGCAAGGGCCGAAAATCCGTATCGGAAAGTTCAAATCGGGCAAAACGATGCTGGAAGTCGGACAAAAGTTCATTATTGATGGCGCTCTGGACCTGAATGAAGGTACGGATGAGCGTGTCGGCCTGACCTATAAGGAACTGGTCGGCGATGTCGAGCCTGGCGCCCGGCTGCTGCTCAATGACGGCCTGATTGTGATGGATGTGGACGAAGTGATCGGACAGGAAATTCATTGCACGGTCGTTGTCGGCGGTGAATTATCCAATAACAAGGGCATCAACCGTGCCGGTGGCGGCCTCTCCGCGGCAGCGCTGACGGAGAAGGACAAGGAAGATATTAAAACGGCCTGCGCCATCGGCGCAGACTATATCGCCATCTCCTTCCCGCGTGATGGTGCCGATATGGAATATGCCCGCTCGCTGGTACGTGCCGAAGGCAGCGATGCTCGCCTGGTGGCAAAAGTCGAACGCGCCGAGGCTGTCGAAAACCTTGAAAGCATTCTGGAAGCATCCGATGCCGTCATGGTTGCCCGTGGTGACCTGGGTGTCGAAATCGGGGATGCCGCCGTACCGCCGGTGCAAAAGCGCATCCTGCGCAAGGCACCGCGCTACAATTGCCCGGTCATTGTGGCCACCCAGATGATGGAATCGATGATTAACAACCCGATTCCAACGCGCGCCGAAGTCAATGATGTGGCCAATGCCGTACTCGACGGCACGGATGCCATCATGCTCTCCGGCGAAACCGCTGCGGGCAAATATCCGGTAGAAGCCGTGGAAGCCATGCACCGGACGTGTATTGAGACCGAGAAGCAGAAAGTCCTGCCCTCTTCGAGCACACGGGACCCCCGCTTCCCGCCTCATTCCGTGGACGAATGCATCGCCCGCCAGGCCATGGAAGCCACGCATATGATGCCGATCAAGGCCATTGCGGCATTCACACAGAGCGGTAACACCGTGCTGTATATGTCGCGGCATCTGTCATCCGTTCCGATTTATGCAATGACACCGGATGGCCGTACGGCTGGCCGTGTGACGCTGTTCCGCAACGTCGTGGCCAAGCCGATCAGTGGCAAATATCTGGAAACGGAAGCGCCCAAAGCCACGCGCGAAGCATTATCCGTCATGCTCTATGATAACCTGGTCACCGAAGAGGATATGGTTGTTATGACACTGGGGACGCCGATGGGGCAGGCTGGCAGCACCAATACCATGAAAATCATCAGGGTTGGCGACGCTTTCCAGCAATGATACATTGGTCCTTGACGGACTAACCGATAACAGGGTGTAAACCCGTTAAATTTGAAGGAGGAAAAAATGGCTCTTATTTCGATGAGACAACTACTGGATCATGCCGCCGAGAATGGTTATGGCATGCCAGCTTTTAACGTAAACAATATGGAACAGGTGCATGCCATCATGGAGGCTGCGGCCGAAGTGGATTCGCCTGTAATCATGCAGGGATCGGCAGGTGCACGCAATTACGCCGGTGAACCGTTCCTGCGTCACATGATTGCCGCGGCAATCGAACAGTATCCCGATATTCCGGTTGTGATGCATCAGGATCATGGCTCTTCGCCGGCAGTCTGCCTGCGCTCAATTCAGTCCGGTTTTTCATCCGTCATGATGGATGGTTCACTGATGGAAGATGCCAAAACGCCTTCCTCCTACGAATACAATGTTGAAGTCACGCGCAAGGTCTGCGAAATGGCCCATGCCGGTGGTGTTTCCGTAGAAGGCGAGCTGGGTTGCCTGGGTTCGCTGGAGACCGGACAGGCCGGTGAGGAAGATGGTGTCGGCGCTGAAGGCACGCTGAGCCACGACCAGATGCTGACCGATCCGGAAGAAGCTGCGGACTTTGTCGAGCAGACCGGCGTGGATGCCCTGGCCATTGCCATCGGCACCAGCCACGGCGCCTACAAGTTCACCCGTCCGCCGACGGGCGATATTCTGGCCATTGATCGCGTCAAGGAGATCCATGCGCGCATCCCGAACACCCATCTGGTAATGCATGGTTCATCATCCGTCCCGCAGGACTGGCTGAAAATCATCAACGAGTATGGCGGCGATATGGGTGAAACCTATGGTGTGCCGGTTGAAGAAATCGTTGAAGGCATCAAACATGGTGTACGTAAGGTCAACATCGACACTGACCTGCGCATGGCATCGACCGGTGCCATCCGTCGTCACCTGGCCGAGAATCCTTCCAACTTCGACCCGCGCAAGTTCTACAGGGCTGCCAAGGATGCCATGAAGGATATCTGCAAGGCTCGTTTTGAAGCATTCGGCTCTGCCGGCAACGCTTCAAAAATCAAGCCGAAATCACTGGAGACCATGATCAGCTTCTATAGCTGACACGGGCATTCGCATCGACGAGGGGCGGAGTGTTCATCACTCCGCCCTTTCCTTTTCCGCCTGCGGCTCCTGCACAAAACAGAGAATCGCAGCACCTATCGCAAACAGCATGACGATGCCCAGAATCGAGATGCGACTGCTGCCCGAAAGTACACTGACGATGCCCATCAGCGCCGGCCCGATCACCGCCGAAAATTTCCCCAGCATATTAAAAAAGCCAAAAAACTCGGCCGCCTGATGCCGGGGGATCATGCGCGCAAACATCGACCGTGACAGCGCCTGCACCCCACCCATCACCAGCCCGATCACCGCCGCCAGCCAGTAGAAATCGCTGGCCTCCCGCATGCCCGAACTCCATACGCAGACCAAGGCATACACAGCGATGGAGACCAGCAGTACCGGCTTGGTTCCCCATCGTTCCCCGGCCCAGCCCAGCGCAATGGCGGCAGGAAACGCAACGAACTGGGTCAATAACAGCGCCTGAATGAGAACCGACGAATCAAAGCCCAGTGCCATGCCGTAATCCACAGCCATGCGCGCCACGGTATTGACGCCGTCAATGTAAAAAAAGTAGGCCAGCAGAAACAGCCAGACCGCTCGCAGGCTGCGCAAATGCGTAAAGGTTTCAGCCAGTTGGCCGAAGCCGGCCCGCGCAGCCTGGAACAGGTTGACACGCTCGCCGACATGGGCCTCATGCACCCAGAAGCCTAATGGCAAGGTAAACAGCATCCACCATGCCGCCACACTAAGGAATGACCAACGCACGGCTTCCGCCTTGTCCGCCAGACCAAACCACTCCGGCTGCAGCGTCATCCCCACATTCAGTGCAAACAGCAGCCCTCCGCCGATATAACCTAGGCCATAGCCCAGTGCCGATGCACGATCCAGCTCTCTGTTATCCGCCACATCTACAATCAGCGCATCATAAAACACATTCGCGCCGGAAAAGGCGATTGCCCCCAGCAGGTAAATCAGCAGGGCCCACTGCCACAAGCCCTGCCCGACCAGAAACAATGCCGCTGTCATAACCACGGCCATCGTTGTAAAGGCCAGCATCATGCGCTTTTTCAATCCGCCCTGATCAGCCATTGCGCCAAGCACCGGCGCCAGCAAGGCCACAATCAGCGCGGCCAGTGCATTGGCAGCTCCCAGCCAGAACGTGCTTTCGGTAGCTGTTTGGGAAGCTGCCCAGTAAGTTTTGAAGAACACCGGAAAAAAACCGGCCATGACTGTCGTGGCATAGGCGGAATTGGCCCAGTCATACATGGCCCAAGCATAAACGCTGCGCGGTTTGCGGTAAGACATGCATGAAAATTAGGCGATATACCGTCGTTTTGCGAGAATTCATTGCCGTTGACTGCTGTCCTTGCCTCACAAGGCAATTTCGGCATGATCAATGACCATGAACGGGAAACATATCGCCCTGCCGGCCGGACCACTGCTTGCCCTGCTGATCACCCTGCTGGTTGATATCCCCGGCCATCCCCATGCCGCGGCCATGCTGGCTCTGGCAACATGGATGGCCATCTGGTGGATCTGCGAATGTCTGCCACTGGCCGTCACGGCCCTGATCCCCCTGATTGCCTTCCCGCTGTTCGGCATTGCCACCGGCAGGGAAGTTGCGCCCAAATATATCAACAGCATCATTTTTCTGTTTCTCGGCGGTTTTCTCATTGCCCAGGCCATGGAGAACAGCGGCCTGCACAAGCGTATCGCACTGAACATGCTGGCCAGGCTGCATGCCGGCCCGTTGCAACTGGCCATCGGTTTCTCGCTGACCACGGCCTTTCTTTCCATGTGGATATCCAATACCGCTACCACAATGCTCATGGTTACCATTGCCCTGCCGCTATTGCACCGGCTGATGGAGGAACACGGCGAAGATGTCATTCTTCCCATGGCAACAAGTTTCCTGCTGATTATTGCCTATTCCGCCAATATTGGCGGCATGGGCACACCGGTGGGCACGGCTCCCAATCTGGTATTTCTCGAAAACATGCAGGCCCATGCTCCCGCCTCCACACCATCATTCCTGCAATGGATGATCATCGGCATTCCCACCGTCATTGCCGGGCTGCTGGTTCTGTTTCTGTGGCTGGGGCCACGACTCGCCCGCATGCCATGGCGCGCATCCGATGCCAATGCCCTGAATGTTTCGCTGCATCAGCTTGGCAGGATGCGCCGGGAGGAAAAGGCTGTTGCCTGGATACTGAGCCTGACTGCCCTGCTATGGATGAGTCGTAAAGGCCTCCATGCGTCAAACTTTGACCTTCCCGGCTGGGAATCCCTGCTACCCTTCCCCGGCGTGGATGACGGTACCGTTGCCATCGCCATGGCTTCCCTGCTGTTTCTGTGCAAAGGCAGGGATGGCAGCCCCATACTCGACAGCGCTTCATTCCGCAGGCTGCCATGGGACATCGTTATTCTTCTCGGTGGCGGTTTTGCCCTGGCTTTCGGCATGCAGCATTCCGGTCTGTCGGCATGGCTTGGTGAACAGCTGGCATTCATGCATGAAATTCCGCTGCCATGGATGATGCTGATCATCGCCCTGACCATTACCATGCTGACAGAAATCACCAGCAACACCGCCACCACGCAGGTCATTCTTCCCGTTCTCGCTGCGGCGGCACTGGCGAACCAGTTCGACCCGTTGCTGTTGCTGATTCCCGCCACCCTTTCGGCCTCATGTGCCTTCATGCTGCCGGTGGCAACCCCGCCCAATGCCATCGTCTTCGGTTCCGGGCATATTCATATGCAGGATATGATGCGCACGGGCATACGCATGAATCTGAGCATGGCGCTGGTCATCGTCAGCCTCGTCTGGCTGTTACGCCCGTGGCTGCCCGGATGACTCAGTGGGCAATCTTCATCTGCACATGCACCTTACCGGCAGACGCGGCCTGAATGCGCGCGGAAACAATATTCAGGCCTTTTTCAGTCAGCTGATAAAGAAAGGCAATAAACTTGTCATACGGCACATCTTTGAACTGCACCATCAGCTGTTCCTGCCCGCTGGCCGCAGACTCAGGACGAATATGCGTCATGAAAGTCCGTACAGCAGCCTGATTACTCATCCGTTCGATATTGGATAACAGGGAACCCTGCAAGGCAGATGTTTTCCCCTGCTTCAGCGCAGCCGCCAGTTGTTCGGCTTCGGCAGCCTGCTGTGACAGCACAGGCAATGTGTTTTTCAACGCCTCAATCCGGTCATGCATGGGCAGAAGCACGCCGAAAATGACCATGCCAAGAGGCAGCACGACAGCGGCCAGCCATAACAGGCGTTGTTCCTGGGCGCTGCGCTCCGCATACCATGGCTGACAAACCTCACGCCAGAATTTCCCCAGTCGTTCCTGAATCACTGTCATCTCACTCATGACCACACCATCCTGAACGACACCTTATGATCCCCCAGCTCCGTGTCGGCAATCTCCACTTTTCGTTCCAGTTGCTGCGCCAGCTTGTGTTGCAGGCGATTCAGCTGCTTCAGGCTTTTTATCTCGCCACGTATCTCAAACTTTTTGCCGTTAAACTGCAGCGTTTTCATCGTCCAGGGAAACTGTTGGTACACCCTGGACAGCACATCAATATCATGCAGCAGAGTCATGCTCTGTGTCCCTCCTGTCGCCCCGCCGGCGGCACGCTGCAACTGGGCCAGCGGATCAATGACGGGGTCCGTCGGCAAGGCATCCCGAAAGGCTGCGACAACCCGCGCCTCATAGCCGGCCACCATGCGCTGCAAGGACCATAGCTGATAAGCCTGCCCGGCAGCCCATACCAGCAACAGCAGCAGCGCCATAAACAACGGGCGTTTCCATACCCTGAACTCGAACAACGGATGACTGAGCTGCCATTTGCCCCGTCGAAAGTTCAGCCCTGTCAGCACCTCTTCCCCGCCCACGGCACGCTGGGTTTCTGAATACCGTTCTGCCGGCGCATCGCATTCCTGCCCCTGCCAGTTCTCAAATGCACAGGCATCACGCGTCGCAACGCTCATTTGTCCGGCCACCGGCATGTGCGACTCCCATCCCATGGCCAGGAGACTTGCCCTGATTTCCTCAACCATTGCCGCGCAATCATGTTCTCTGCGATTCAGTCGCCGCATGCCCTTCCAGCAGCCCTGCTCCCAGACACCGAGAAATACACCTGTTGCATCTTCATCAATGACTGCCTTCAGCCCGCCATTCTCACCAATCCATCGCGTCAGTCTGGGTACGGCATCCGCGATCACTACAGGAACCGCCTGACACCAGTCCGCAGCCTGCATTTCCTGCAGCCAGTGTACGGGCATGCCCAGCAAAAGACCGCGCACGCCGCCTTCATGCTCGCAGGCCTGCCAGCAAAGCCACCAATGTGCGGCCTCATCGCCTGTCATATCCTCAATTTCCTGAGCCAGAATCTCCTCATCAATCAAACGCGGCTGGGCCAGCGGCAGCTGAAAGGTGCGCACGAGCAACTGCTCCAGTGGCAACACAATGCTGCGAAGGACCACCCCTTCCGGCAGCGATAATGACGGCAGAAAGCCTGCCTCTGCACATGCAAGCATCTGCTGCTCCTGCGGCATACACAGCCGCCACTGCCCTGCACCCTGATAAATCAGTGTCGCTGTTTCCATTTGTCGCTGCTCGAGCATGTTCAGACTATCCTTTCCCGTAATAACAATTGCAAGCCGGCCTTGCCCCTGCGGACAATAAAGCGCTCCCGAAACAGCACACGCCCAAAGGTGACCCTTGTTGATACAATAAAGATATCACTGCTGATGCTCAAGCGGCCAGCCTCCCCCTGTTTGGCCCAGGCTTTATTCGCCAATGCCGACTGCACATCGTCATAGGGGCGGGCTGCAATCAGCTGTTCGGCATCAGCGCGAGTCATTGTGGGAAACAGCAGCTGTAAAGCTTCGGCGGAGGCCGTGTTAATATTCAACTTCACCGCCCCGTTCCCTGGCATTGGGATAACGGTCAGCGCCTGCGAAAGCCTGTCGAGCAGCTTTACATCATCGAAACCGCGTACCAGCTGCAGCTCCTGCCAGCGATGCAGGGGCGCATTGCGGACATGATAGGGCTTGTCATAATAGGCGGGGTCCTCCGCTCCCCCCGGCCCGAACGGCACCTGATCGGGATCCATCCAGTCAATCAGGGCATCAACCTTCTGTGCATCAACGCCCAGTGCAGAAAAATAGTATTTCAGTTGTTGCACCAGCCTGGGCCGCGGCTTGCCCTTGGCATTGATCAGCTGATTGATGTTAACAAAACGATTGCCATCCTCTATATGTATCTCGACGATGCCCTCATCGATGGGAAACGGAGGCATCGTTCGAGCCCAGTCTTCCTGCAGGTCATCGCGCTTGCTGTCCTTGGCATCACGCTGCAATGTCTCTATCGCCAGTTCCAGGGCTGACTGACTCGCCATGCTGGCACGCACCAGTTGCTGGAAATTCTCGGCACGACGCAGCGAAAGCATATCCTCGTAGGCAGCGGTCGCCGCCCAGCCGGAGATCAGCGCGACCAGCCCCAGCACAATAATCAGGGCCACGCCGCGCTCATTGCCGGATGCAGTCTTCACAAATGCCCCTGCAAAACCGGGATCAGCCACTCACGCTGTTGTTGTCCGGCCTGCAAGCGAATGCGAAATGCCCGCGGCCAGCCCTGACCGGCAGGCATATCCCAGCGCTGATGCCACCGTCCTGCCTTATCCAGCATTTCGATCTGCAGCGAATCCGCGCGCCCCAGTTCACTGTGCACCATTGAGCTGTCTTCCCTGGCATCCAGAAAGCCGGATTCGCGTATCAGTACATGCGTTTCTTCATCAATGTAATAGTGAATCTCGGACAATCCCGGGCGAGCAGGCGTGGCTGCAATCAGCCAGAGCTCATCATAGGAGAATGCCCCGCGCTCATCATTGACCACATCAAAGGCGCCCTGACTCTCATCCAGTGGTTGCAGCATATAGGCAATATCCTGATTCAGCTGCCAGCCGGTAGCCAGATTCTGCTCATAGTTCTGGCGAACCTCCTGCAGGCGCCTGAATCCCTCCCCGGCCGGCCCGATGGCCGCATAGGTCAGCGATACCACCAGTGAGAACACCACCAGTGCCATCAGCACCTCAATCAGCGTAAACCCCGAGTCGCGCCTGTTCACCGGACCCGTCGATAAATAAACAGTTTAAACTCGCCATCATGATCAACGTTGACCTGAACATTCTGACGCACAAGCTGCTTGCTCACGGTACTTTCCGACCATAAACGCCACTTCACCTGATGATCCCCGAGCGTTTTTTTCCCGTTGCGTTCCTGGCCGGATGAGGACGGCTGAATGATTTCCTGCGCCAGAAGATTGCGCGCTTCATCAACGGCAACCGCCTGCGCCATCAGTTTGC
>WFNX01000143.1 GCA_015488375.1 Mariprofundaceae bacterium
ATGCCTGACAAATATCATTGCACCCGGGGAGGCATGACATGGGACCGATCATGGAACGCAATATCAGTAAGCTGACGGCCAATACCGTTGCGCTGGTGCTGGCCGGCGGTAAGGGTTCACGACTGAAAGCACTGACTGAATGGCGGGCCAAGCCAGCCGTTCCGTTCGGTGGAAAGTTCCGCATTATCGACTTTCCGATGTCCAACTGCATCAACTCCGGCATCCGCCGCATTTCCGTGCTTACCCAGTACAAATCGCACTCACTGCAACGCCATTTACAGCGCGGCTGGAGCAGCCTATCCGGCCAGTTCGGCGAATTTGTCGAAGTCCTGTCCGCCCAGCAACGTACGGGGGAAGGCTGGTATGAAGGCACGGCCGACGCCATTTACCAGAATCTGGACATTATCCGCCATTACAATCCGGATTACGTATTGATTCTGGCCGGCGACCACATTTACAAAATGGATTACGGCAAAATGATTGCCGCCCATGCCGCCACCAATGCGGATATCACTGTCGGCTGCATCCCGGTCAGCATCGAAGAAGCCAGGGCATTCGGCGTCATGGCCGTCGATGACGAACACCGTATTGTCGAGTTCACCGAAAAGCCTGACAACCCCAAACCCATGCCCGGCGACAGCAGCAAGGCGCTGGCTTCCATGGGCATCTATGTGTTTTCCGCCCGATTCCTGCGTGACCGGCTTGTTGCCGATGCCAGATCGGCCGCATCCAGCCATGATTTCGGCAAGGATATTCTCCCTTCAGCCATTGAGAATGCCAATGTTTTCGCCTTCCGTTTCATGAATGCCAATACCGGCTCACCGCAATACTGGCGCGATGTCGGTACCATTGATGCCTACTGGGAAGCCAATATCGACCTGGCCAACCTGGAGCCGGAACTGAATATGTACGACCAGAACTGGCCGATCTGGACCTATCAGGAGCAACTGCCGCCGGCCAAGTTCGTTTTTGATGATGATAATCGTCGTGGTCATGCCGTGGATTCACTGGTCTCCGGCGGCTGCCTGATTACCGGCTCCGTCATTCGTCACTCTGTGCTGTTTTCCAATGTACGCGTGCATTCCTACTCGGAAGTCACGGACTGCGTCGTGCTGCCCGATGTGGAAATCCGCCGCAATTGCCGCCTGAACAAATGCGTAATCGACAAGGGAACGATGATTCCCGAAGGCACGGTCATCGGCGAAAACCTGGAGGAAGATGCCAAACGCTTTTATGTCAGCGAAGGTGGCGTCGTACTGGTCACGCCGGAAATGCTCGGTCAGCAATTGCACGCACTGTAAGCGACGAGGGCTTGCAGGCAGACCAGAGTTTGACAGCATGCCGCGCCATTGTTCGGCAAGGAGTTCCCCATGAGTAAGCCTTTATCCGTTGTCTTTTACTGGCATATGCACCAGCCCTTTTACCGGGAAGCCGACACCGGGCGCTACCATCTGCCCTGGGTCTATCTGCATGCCATGAAAGACTATACCGATATGGCGGAAATCATTTCGCAATTACCCGGTGCGCGCGCGGTGATCAATTATGTCCCCTCGCTGACCGCACAGATTGAGGATTATGCCGAGCATCTGAGAAACTTCCTCAATGGCAACACCACACAGTTAAACGACCCGCTGCTCAGCGCCCTGGCCCATAAGCGGGGCGACTACAACCGGGATGAGCGCAACTATCTGCTGGAAACATGTTTCCGCCTGAATCACGAACGCAATATGCATCGCTATCCGGCCTTTTCACGCCTGTGGCACATGGCCGAGCATGCCAGAAACAATGATGCCGTACTCTATCTGGGTGACAGCTTCTTTACCGATCTTGTCACCTGGTACCATCTGGGCTGGCTGGGTGAAACCGTACTGCAGCATAATTTCGTCGCCCGCCGGCTGATCGAAAAGGCCAGGGCCTTCACCTATCAGGATCGTCGCGATCTGCTCACGCTCATCGCCTCCCTGCTCAACGAGATTCCGGCCAAACACCGCAAACTGGTGGAAAATGGCAAAATCGAGCTGACCACAACCCCCTATGCGCATCCGATCATGCCGCTGATGCTGGACTTTAACACCGCACGTGAAACCGTGCCGGAGGCATTGATTCCCGCCGAACCCTATCCGGGAGGCAAGGAACGCGCCGAAGATCATATTCGCCTTGCCATTGACAGCCATATGCGCCTCTTCGGACAGAAGCCCGAAGGCTGCTGGCCGGCCGAAGGCGCAGTATCCGAGGCCACGCTGGCGCTGCTGGGCAAGGCCGGCTTTCGGTGGTGCGCCACAGGCGAATCGGTATTACACCATTCACTGCGCTACAATGTGCGCGAACAGCAGGGAAACCGCGATCTGTACCACCCCTGGCTCGTCGGTGAAGGCGATGAACAGATCACCTGCTTCTTCCGTGATGACCGCCTGTCGGATCTGATCGGCTTTGAATATTCACGCTGGAATACACAGGATGCCGTCAATCATTTCATGCATGAACTGGCCGATATCCGCCATCGCACACAAGGCATGGATGCCCCGGTGGTGGCCATTATCATGGATGGCGAAAATGCCTGGGAACACTATGAACAGAATGCGCTGCCATTTCTGACCCTGCTCTACCAGAGCATTGCCGAGCATGATGATTACGAACTGACCACATTCAGCGATTATCTGCAACAGCACCCGGCCACCGACCGCCTGCCGCATCTGGTCTCCGGCTCCTGGGTCTATGGCAATTTGTCCACCTGGATCGGTGATCCGGCCAAGACACACGGCTGGGAATTGCTCATCGAGGCCAAAAAGGCCTTCGATGCCCATATTGACGAACTGGATGAAGGCCAGCGTGCGGCGGCAGAGGAACAATTGCGCATCTGTGAAGGCTCGGACTGGTGCTGGTGGTTCGGTGACTACAATCCCGGCGATGTCGTGCGCGATTTTGATCACCTCTATCGCCAGCATCTGAAAAAACTATACATGCTGCTCAATCAGCCTGTTCCCGAATCACTGGCCCCCGCCATCTCCGCCGGAGGCGGCGCGGCGGAAGGCGGCGGAACGATGCGTCGGGGTGGTGCCGATTCGTGAGCACATGGATTGACCGCCGCCGGGCGGGCGTCCTGCTGCATGTGACGTCCCTGCCGGGCACGGGCCCTGTCGGCACGCTGGGACAAACGGCCATCACATGGCTGGACGCCATGCACAGCGGCGGCTTCTCGGTCTGGCAATTTCTGCCCCTGGGGCCAACCCATGATCACGGCTCACCCTATGAGTCGCTGTCTTCCTTTGCCGGCAATCCGTTACTGATTGATCTGCAGGACTGTGTCCACCGCGGCTGGCTGCCGGCGGAAATGGTCCATCCACACATGGATCAGGTGCAGCATCAGCAATGCCTGACCCATGCCGGAACACGTTTCTGGCAACAACAGGCAGACGATGCCCGCTTACGTGCCGACATTGTTTCCTTTACACAGCAGCAGGCTTACTGGCTGGATGATTTCGTTCTGTTTTCGGTACTCAAACAATTGCACAACGGCAAGGCCTGGTGGCAATGGCCCGAAGCCTTGCGCGATCGCCATGCCGATGCCCTGGCAGAGATCCGCGACCAACACCAGGACATGATCAGGCAGGTGATTTTTGAGCAGTTCCTGTTCGATCAGCAATGGCAGGCCATCAGAACCCATGCAGAAGCGAACGATATCCTGTTATTCGGCGACCTGCCCATTTATGTTGCCCATGACTCCGCCGATGTCTGGTCGTCCCCTGAATTGTTTACCATCAATGCGCAGGGGCTGTGCGATCACGTAGCCGGTGTACCGCCGGATTATTTCTCGGCCACCGGTCAGCGCTGGGGTAATCCGCTGTATCACTGGGAACGCATGCAGGCCGATGATTTCCGCTGGTGGCGACGGCGCCTGCAACGTCAGCTTGAGCGCATGCATCTGGTCCGCATTGATCATTTCCGGGGCCTTGAGGCCTACTGGGCCATCCCCGGCGAAAGTGAGGACGGCATCATCGGTGAATGGCTGCCCGCACCGGGGCATGAACTGCTGGCCACACTCAAGCGACACTTCGGACGCCTGCCCCTCATCGCCGAGGATCTCGGCATCATCACTGAAGAAGTTAACCGCTTACGTGAGGCATTTGAGCTGCCGGGCATGAAAATTCTGCAGTTTGCTTTCGATGGCCATGCCGATAATCCGTATCTGCCCGAACATCACGAAATCAACAGTGTTGTCTATACCGGCACCCATGATAACGACACAACCATGGGCTGGTTCAGTCAACTGCATGAAGCCGACAGGCAGCGGGTACTGGAACACCTGCATTGCCGGGCCGATGATATGCCCTGGGCGCTGATTGAAACAGCCATCGCCTCTGTCGCCCGGCTGGCGGTAATCCCCATGCAGGACTTGCTGGAGCTGGGCAGCCAGGCGCGCTTCAACACGCCCGGCACCGTGGCAGGCAACTGGCAATGGCGCCTGACCGATATCCCGGCCACCGGCGACCCGCTATGGACACGTAGCGCGGCGCTGAATCAGCGCCACGAACGGATATAGACCACCTACACCGCCCGCTGTCCGGCGATGCGCTGCAGGCGATAATGGCCAAGACCCAGCCCCCCGAGAAACAGCACAAAGGCCAGTACTTGCATGCCGCTGGGCGCTTCATCATAACCCACCATCACATGCAGGAGTTCACCGGGCAAACTGTCCTGCGGCAACCAGGCGGCAAGATTCCATACCTGATCCACCAGAGCCGGCAAACGATCGATGAGCACCAGATTCCACACCGCCTGCGAGGCCATGCCGGCTGCCAGCAATATCAGTAACCATCCGGCAAGCTGAAACATTCGCTGCACGGGGATACGCATCAACCCGGCATACATGATATAGCCCAGCAGCAGCGCCAGCGCAGCCCCCAGCACGCCACCCAGCAAAAACATTCCGCCGTCCTCCGGCAACGTGCGCGCGGCCCCGAAAAGGAAGAACACGGCCTCGGA
>WFNX01000144.1 GCA_015488375.1 Mariprofundaceae bacterium
CCGACGGAGGCATTATACCTGCCAGACATGCAGCAGGCGCTTGGCGCGGTTGCAGGCTGCGGCAAAATTCATACACTGCGCACAGGGGAGTCGTTGAACGTGCGCGATTTTTTCGCGGAGGGAGAGCCATCTTGAACGTCCTGCTCATTGATGATGAGGAAACGATGCACGAAATCATGAGTGCATTCCTGCATCGTTACGCCCAGCAAACCGGTCGGGAAATTGATATCACCTGCGTCGCCGATCCCGTCAAGGGGCTGTTCGAAGCCACGGCCAATGGTGACGACTACGATCTGATCCTGCTGGATATTCGCATGCCCAAGCTCACCGGCGATGAAATCTATAACAGTATCGCCCATATCAAACCGGAATTACTGGATCGCGTGCTGTTTGTCACCGGCTATCGTCAGGATCTGCATGGCCGTTTTCCGGATCATTCGTTACGCATTCTGGACAAACCGTTCCGCTATGCCCTGCTGGCGGAAGCCCTGGATGAGATCCTGCATTAGGGCCTGTTTACACTACGGACGGCGCAGTCGCTGCAGCGCCGAATGGATGCGAGCCAAGGCGCAAGCCGCGCGGTTTGGCGGGGCCAAATAAGCGGCGAGCAACGCAGGCACGCGCTATTCGGGGCGCAGCCCATTCGGGAAGGCGCCGGCCTTTGCGCGTTGCGGCGTTATTCCTCGCGGATGTGCAACCAGCACATTCCGCTCGAAATGCCTTGCAGCGCATCAAATCCGGCGCCTTCGACAAGCGTGACCGTAGTGTAAACAGGCCCTAGCCCCCTGCCTGCGATGTTGCTGCGGCAGGGCAACCAAACGCCAGCAATATCGCCATCATCGGCGCCCCCGAGTTAATTCGCCCTTGCTGCAGCATGCCCATGGCCTGTTCACGCGGCACCCAGCATAAACGAATATCTTCCTGCTCGTCCTGCTGACCGCCGCCCGACCCTGTCGGCCGGTCTTTATCCACCTCGCCGAGAAACAGAAACAAGCGCTCCGATGAACCACCCGGCGTGGCGTAGTAATGCCCCAGAGGCAGCAGGCGTCGCGGACGAAAGCCGGCCTCTTCCTCACACTCCCGTATCGCCGCCGTTTCCAGCGACTCTCCTGCATCAACAATGCCGGCAACGATCTCCGTCAGCCACGGATCCTCACCTCGCACCGCCGGCCCGATACGAAATTGCTGCAGCAACAGCACCTCATCATATTGCGGATCGTAAAGCAACACAGCCACGGCATCGCCACGTTCCAGATGTTCCCGGGTAATCCGCTGCCAGCCGCCTGCGACGGTTTCATGTTCCACGGTATAGGCATCAAGCTCAAAAAAACCGCGATACAATACTGTTTTATCCACAATCCGGTACTTCATCGGGCGCTCCTGCAAAAACTGGGACTTCACGGCCAGTACCCCGCAATGCTACACTGAGGGCCATGAAAATTCTGGTTGTGGAAGATGAAGAGCGCGTCGCCCATTTTATTCAGAAAGGACTGAAGGAAGAAGGGCATGCCGTTGACGTATCCTATGATGGCGAAGATGGTGAATTCCTTGGGGAAATCAACGAATACGATCTGATTATTCTGGATCTGATGTTACCCAAAAAGAACGGCATCACTGTCTGCCGCGAACTGCGCGAGCGTGGCATATCCACGCCCGTGCTGATGCTGACCGCGCGTGACAGCGTGGAGGACAAGGTGCGCGGACTGGATGCCGGCGCCGATGACTACCTGCCCAAGCCCTTCGCCTTTGAAGAGCTGCTGGCACGTGTACGTGCATTGCTGCGGCGCCAGTCGGAAAGCAAATCACCGATACTCAAGGTTGCCGACCTTGAACTGGACCCGATCAGCCGCCGCGCCTCGCGTGCGGGCAAGAATATCCGCCTGACCACCAAGGAATATGCGCTCCTGGAATATCTGATGCGCAATCCCGGCAAGGTGCTTTCGCGCACGCTGATCGGCGAACATGTCTGGGACATGAACTTCGATCCGGAAAGCAATGTCATTGATGTGTATGTCAGCCACCTGCGCAACAAGGTGGACAAGGGCTTTGATCCTCCCCTGATTCACACACTGAGAGGTCAGGGCTATATCCTGACGGACGATGCACCGCCGGGCTGATCCCGTGCCGGCTGCTCCATCACATGGACTGAGAGGCTGACACTGGCAAGCCTGAGTCCCTTATCCATCTACTACTGGATTCGCTCCAACATCTTCCGCACTTTCCGCGGCAGACTGGCCATGCTGTTCGTGGCCATCGAATTCGGCATTCTCATGCTCTCCGCCATTCTGCTGTATGGCGCACTGGCGCACCGCGTCAATCAGGATGTCGATGATGAATTGATGCAACAGGCAACGCTGATTGTGAACCGGCTGGAAAATTCCCATTTCTATTCATGGTCCAGCCACCTGAACACCTTCGCCCGTCACTTTCAAGGACCGATGGAGCTGGTCAGCATCAACGGACTGGTGCTGTTCACATCCGACCACACCCTGATCGAGCATGGCGGCAATAATGTCAGCCAGGCACTGGCGCGTGCCTTCGGACAAAACAAAATCACCTTCACCTCCACGCAGTCGCTGTTGCAGAAAAGCAATATTCGCATCATTGCCATGCCCATACATCTGGGCGGCGAGGTCTCCGCCGTCATCCTGCTGGGCAAGAGCACCTCGGATATCAGTGCGATCTTCCGCCTGATGTTCATTATCGGGGGTATTCTCGGCCTGGCCATGATGATCCTCAGCGCGCTGGCTGGCTACTTTATGGCCAAAAAGGCACTGGACCCGATTCAGGAAATCTCGTCAACGGCACGGGCTGTCGCCGCCGGCGATCTGTCGCGCCGCTTGGAGTCCAGATCGCAGGACAAGGAAATTCGCTTCCTGGTCAATGTACTCAACAAAATGTTTGAGGATCTGGAAGCCAGTTTTCGCGCCCAACGGCGCTTTACCGCCGATGCCTCACATGAACTGCGCCTGCCGCTGACGATCCTCAAGGGGGAAATCGAGGTGGCCCTGCGCCATCCGCGCAGCTGCGAGGAATACGAACACATCCTTCGCCAGCAACTGGAAACGATTGAACGCATCCAACGCATCGTTAACGACCTGCTGACCCTGGCCCGCGCCGATGCAGGGCAACTGGAACTGATTCAGGAACCGATCGATCTGTCCCTGTTGCTCAGGGAAGTCGGCCAGCAACACCTGATTCTGTTTGCCAGCCATCATATCACGCTGGACATGCATATCACCGAGGGCATGGAAATCGTGGGTGATGCGGCGCATCTGGAACGCGTGCTGCTCAACCTGCTGAACAATGCCTATAAATATGCGCCGGAACATTCCACGATCACACTGTCCGGCCATGTCGATCAGGAACAATGGGCGGTGATCAGCATTCGTGACGAAGGCCCCGGCATTCCTCCTGAACAGCAGGCGCTGCTGTTTGATCGCTTCTATCGTGCCGACGATGCCCGTTGCCGCAAGGAGGGTGAAGGTGCGGGACTGGGGCTGTCCATCTGCAAACGCATTGTGGATGCGCATGGCGGCACGATCACCGTACAAAGCACACCGGGCAAGGGGGCAACCTTTATCGTCCGCCTGCCCCTGGCAGGCCCCGACCCGGCTCATTCGCAACGCCTGCATTCCGTTCTGGACAAGGCATAAAAAAACGGCGCCGGCTTTTGCCGGCGCCGCTCATACGCAGATCCGCCCCGTGTTACTTGCTGTGCAGACGGGGGAAGGCGATCTTCCAGATATGAAAGCCGGAGGTGCTGCCGCGCACCTGATGAAAGGCCCGCTCTTCTGATGAGATCTTGCGGTCGGAATGAAAGTACACATTTCCGTCCACGCCCACACTCGGCGCACCGTCACGCGCCGTATCTTCCGTCAGGCGAACCAGATTACGGCCATCCCTGGTAATGGCCCAGATATCCCAGTTGCTTTTTTGCTGATGACGCATGTCCGCCCCGCCACGGTTGGAGGTGAACACAATCCACTGACCGTCCGGACTCCACGACGGCTGCGCATCAATGCTGCGGTCATCCGTCAATTGCACCAGACCGGAGCCATCGGTATGCATCATAAACAAATGACGACTGCGACCGGCCGCCATTGAGAAAACCACCCATTTCCCGTCCGGGGATACAGCCGGATTACTGCCCTCGCTCAGCACATGATCCAGCCCCTTGCTGTCGATATGCACAATGCTCGATCTGAACCCCCTGATATC
>WFNX01000145.1 GCA_015488375.1 Mariprofundaceae bacterium
CCCTATCCCTTTTAAAGTCTTAAATTAAAAATAGAAGATAAAATTGTGAATGTCAAATGCTGCCCCTAACTACGCCAGAGCGATTCAGGG
Organism: Mariprofundaceae bacterium; assembly: GCA_015488375.1. Classification (GTDB taxonomy): domain Bacteria; phylum Pseudomonadota; class Zetaproteobacteria; order Mariprofundales; family Mariprofundaceae; genus J005. The sequence goes on from WFNX01000145.1 coordinate 91, forward strand.
CATCGTAGCTGAAGCATTCAGTATATGTTGATTTTTCACGAGAACAGAGGCAGGTCTTGCAATCCAACATCGCGCGTTTTGGCTGAATCAACGGGAAAGGTAAATTGGGGACATGGTGTACTCATTTCCCACCCTTTCATCTCTGTCTTACGGTGATCTGCTTGACGGCAGGCTGTGCCGTTTCAAGGCCTTGTTGCCGCGACAGAAGAAAAAACCTCCGGAGAGTGTCTCCGAAGGTTCTCGCCAGCCCCGATATGGGGTAACAGGTTTACTGGATGCCTGGCGGTGCCGGGCTTTCCTTAAACATCAAGCCTGAGGGCAAGGCGCTGATCGCGATGGATCAGGCCGCCTTGCGCAGATGATTGGTCATGGAGCGAAGCCGGCCTACTTCAACCAGGCGACGTTCGTCATTGGCAGCCTGGTGAAGCACAACCTGCGAACCACCGGTCCAGCTCACACGCGTATTCTCGCGGGCTGCACGGCCATGCACGGCCTCAACCGCATCCAGGTATTCTTCAATCAATTTGTTCACTGCTGTCATATTCAACTCCTTGTCATGTTGTCGTTACATGTGGGCATACTTTGCCGCCCCGTTCCTAACGACATCATGATGACAACATAAAAATCCTTTTATTTTCAACAAATTATTGTGACCTGGATTACACTTCCATGAAAAAATCGCACATGGAGGCCATCAGGCACCGGATGCCAAGGCATTGACGAGCGCGGCCATGATAAAATCGTTCTCATGCAGGCCACCGATCTTGTGCGTATAAAACACCACCGTGCAGTAGCCCCAGCCATAGCAAATGTCCGGATGATGCCCCTGCTGCTCGGCCAGCTCACCGACCTGACAGGCGAAAGCCTGGGCCTGCATGAAATTGTCAAACGAGAATGAACGGCGCAAACGGGTTGCCGACTCAATCAGCGCCCAACCGGGGATTTCCTCCAGTCGCTGCTCTGCCTGCTGTCGCGCCAGTGGCGGGATTCCGCCCCGGCATGGTTTACATTGACGTTCCTGCATGATCTGCCTCCCTGTTACTCATCCGGCGCCGCCACGCCATCCACCATCAGTTTATATTCAATGGCATCATTCAGCGCACGATAGGCCGCTTCCAGCACATCGGTGGAAACCCCGACCGTACTCCACTTGTGTCTGCCATCGGTCGATTCAATCAGCACGCGCACCGCCGCTTCCGTCGCCTCCTGTGTGGACAGGACGCGCACCTTGAAATCACTCAGGCGCATTGGCGCCAGTGTCGGATAGGCATCCGAGAGTGCGGCACGCAGGGCATTGTCCATCGCATTCACCGGGCCATTACCCAGCGCCGCCGTATGCAACAGGCGTTTACCCACGCGCAGCTGCACCGTCGCCTCGCATTCCGGCTGCTTATGATGGCCGCGCTTTTCATCGAACACGCGAAAACGGATCAGTTCAAAATGCCGCCGGTACTGGCCCATCGCCCGTTTCAGCAACAGCCGAAACGAGGCGTCCGCGCCCTCAAAGGCATAGCCCATCGATTCCAGTTCCTTGATCCGGCGCACGGCCTCGGCGACAACCGGATCATCGGCGTTCAGCCCCGCTTCCGGTTCCAGTTCCTGCATTTTACTCAGAATATTGCTCCGCCCTGCCTGATCGGAGACAAGAATCCGTTGCGAATTGCCGACCAGGGCGGGGTCGATATGTTCATACATGCGGCTTTCCTTGCGCACGGCCGAAACATGAATCCCGCCCTTATGGGCAAACGCATAGACGCCGACATAGGGCTGATGCTTCCACGGCAGACGATTGGCCATTTCGTTCACGAATCCCGACAACTTTTTCAGGCGCTGCAGGCTTGCCGCATCAATGCCGCAGTCCATGCCCATTTTCAGTTGCAGGGTCGGAATCACCGATACCAGATTGGCATTGCCGCAGCGCTCACCAATGCCGTTGATCGTGCCCTGCACCATACGCGCCCCGACACGCACGGCGGCAATCGCATTGGCGACGGCCATTTCACAATCATTATGCGCATGAATGCCGATGGTCGTATCGGGGAAGGCCTCGGTGACCATGCGGGTCATGCGCGCGATATCGAAAGGAATTGTTCCGCCATTGGTATCGCACAGAACCAGCGCCTGTGCCCCGCCCTCATGCGCCGCCTGCAAAACCGCCCGAGCATACGCCGCATCTTCCTTGCAGCCATCAAAAAAGTGCTCGGCATCAAAAAACACCGTTGCCACATGCTGACGCAGAAAACGCACCGAGTCATAAATCAGTTGCAAGTTCTGCTGGCATGAAATGCCCAGCCCTTTTTCCACATGCAATGGCCATGCCTTGCCGAAAATACACACCGCATCCGCGCCGCTATCGAGCAGATGCAACAGTTGCCGGTCCGTGGCGACATCCCCGTGCGGCCGGGCCGTTGAACCGAATGCCACCAGACGGCTTTTTGGCCACTGCCGCTGCCTGGCCAGGGCAAAAAATGCATCGTCCTTGGGGCTGGCGCCGGGCCATCCGCCCTCAATCCAGTCCATACCGAAATCCGCCAGCATTTGCGCGATGCGCCATTTATCTTCCGCCGAGAAATGGATGCCGGAGGTCTGTGCGCCATCCCGCAATGTCGTATCAAAAAGTTCCACACGCCCGGCTTTGTTCATATACACGCTCCGATTTTCAGCGATGCCATTGTACCGTTTCAGCAACAGGCTGTCAGCCCGTTTTCGATAGCGCTACACTTGCCGCCCATTTCATTCGATACAGGAGACACATATGCGTGCAATCGTGATGCAACAGGCCGGCGGCCCGGAAGTTCTCAGGCTGCAATCCGTGGAAAAACCCGCCCCCCGTGAGCATGAGGTGCTGGTGCGCATCCATGCCGCAGGCGTGAATCCCATTGATACGAAACTGCGTCAACGCGGCCTGTATTTTGGCGAACCCCCGGCCATCCTCGGCTGCGACGGCGCGGGCATTATCGAAGCCGTTGGCAGCAAGGTTCAGCAATTTGCCCCCGGTGATCGCGTATATTATTGCTATGGCGGCCTGGGACAGGCTTGTGGCAATTATGCCGAATATGCCTGTGTCCCCGAGGCTTATCTCGCCGGCATGCCGGCATGCCTGGATTTTGCCAGCGCGGCGGCCGCACCACTGGTACTGATTACCGCCTGGGAATCATTATTTGATCGCGCCCGACTGCAGGCCGGGCAGAAGGTTTTTATCGCCGCCGGAGCCGGCGGCGTCGGACATGTCGCGATCCAGCTGGCGAAAATTGCCGGCTGCGAAGTGGCCACCAGCGTCAGCAGCGAGGAAAAGGCGGCGCTGGTGCGCGAACTCGGCGCCGATCATATTATCCGCTACCGTGATCAGGATGTCACCGAGGCCCTGCTGCAATGGAGCGGTGGCGAGGGCGTGGATATCGCCTTCGACACCGTCGGCGGCAACGCATTTCATTCACTGGTGCCGGCCGTGCGCGTCTACGGCGATCTGGTAACCATCCTGCAGGTACCCGACGATACCGACTGGAAAACGCTCAGACTGCGCAATATCCGCCTGTCTCAGGAGCTGATGCTGACACCGATGGTGCTCGACCTGCAGGAAGGCGCGGAACATCAGGCGGCCATCCTCGAACAATGCGGACAATTTTTTGAAGAACAGAAATTATCCGTGTTTGTCGCCGACACCCTGCCGCTGGAACAGGCTTCTGAAGCCCATCGGCGTATCGAAGCCGGCGGCATGGCCGGCAAACTGGTGCTGTCCGTCAGCGACGATTAGGAGCGATTCGCCTCCGCATCATCACGGACCAGATCAACCGTCAATGCCTGCAACTGCTCCTCATCCAGCGTTTCCTGCTGCAGCAATTCGCTCGCACAGCGCTCCAGCAGCGGGCGATTTCGCTCAAGAACCGACAATGCCCGCTCGGCCTGACGGGCAATCAGATCGCGTACCGCCTGGTCGATACGCCTTGCCGTTTCCTCACTGAAACGGTTGCCGGCCAGCGCGGGCAATTCGCCCTGCTGTTCAAGAAACGTGGGTCGCGATGGTTCATACACCACGGAGCCCAGCGCATCATCCATGCCGTAGCGCATAATCATGTCACGGGCGATATCCGTGGCCTTAGCAAGATCATCGGCCGCACCGGTGGACAGATGCCCGAAAATCAGGCGCTCTGCGGCGCGCCCGCCCAGCAACACTGCGATGCGGTTTTCCAGCTGTTCACGACTGATGAGATAATGATCTTCCGTCGGCCGCTGAATCGTGTAACCAAGCGCGCCCACGCCGCGCGGCACAATGGACACCTTGTGCACAGGATCAACGCCGGGCAGCGCCATGGCCACCAGGGCATGCCCCATCTCATGATGCGCGACAATGCGCCGCTCATGCTCATTGAGCAGGCGACTCTTTTTCTCCAGCCCGGCAATCAGGCGCTCGATGGCACGCGTGAAATGCGTCATGGATACCGCATCGGCATGCTCGCGCGTTGCC
>WFNX01000146.1 GCA_015488375.1 Mariprofundaceae bacterium
CTGATCCCCTGCAATAAACGATCGGTTTCCTTCTCGCCCACCAGCCGTCGCCACAGACGCAAGTCGGTTTCAATGCGCTCGGGTAACGCCCGACTGCGGGGCCGCAAACGGAACAATGCCAGCCGGTGCTGCTCGCTGGCCAGAACCGAACGAATACACAGCGCAATGCCGTCCTCGCCGACCTCCACCGCCTGACCGGCATCCCGCCATGCCTGCAGCAGCGAAACGAAAAATTCGCGATGAAAGGCATCACAATGCTGCAGCACATCCTGCAGCGGCGATTCAGGCATCGGCCTGCTGCAACAACGCCACGGCCTGTGCGGCAATGCCTTCGCCCCGGCCGGTAAAGCCCAGGCGCTCGGTTGTCGTCGCCTTGATGTTGATCGCGTCTGTTGCGATGCCCATGACGTTCGCCAGCCGCTCCTGCATGGCCGGAATATATGGCGCCAGTCTGGGCTGCTGGGCAATGACCGTCACATCCACATTGCAGATCGACCAGCGAGCGCCTGCCAGCAGTTGCATCACACGCTGCAACAGGTGACAACTGTCGATATTCTCCAGTGCCGGGGCCGTATCGGGAAAATGACGGCCGATATCCCCCAGCGCCGCGGCGCCCAGCAGGGCATCACATACGGCATGAATCAGCACATCGGCATCGGAATGCCCGGCCAGACCGAGATGAAACGGCACCTGAACCCCGCCGAGTATCAATGGCCGCCCGGCGGCAAAGGCATGCACATCAAATCCCTGGCCGACCCTGATGTTCATGCCAGTGCCTCCAGATGCATATTCAGCCATGCCAGATCATCGCGTGTCGTCAGTTTGCGGTTCATCGCCTCTCCCTCACTGATATGCACCGGAAAGCCACATGCCTCCAGCATGGATGCATCATCTGAAAATGTGGCCAGCGCGGTGCCGGCCTGCGCCAGGGCCTGCTCAAACCACTGGCGCCTGGCGACCTGCGGTGTCTGTACGGCCACCAGCGCATCGCGCGGCAGGGTCTCAATCACGTTGCGCGCCTGATCCACGCGCTTGATGGTATCATGCACCGGCATGCCCGGCACCGCCGCCCCATGCGCCAGCGCCGCATCGAATACCTGCGCCAGCAGTTGCGGCGAAGGAAAGGCACGCGCGGCATCATGAACCGCAACCCAGCAGGCATCCGCCGGCAGGGCGGCCAGTCCCCGCTGCATCGATTCGGAACGTTCACGGCCACCGGTGACCGGCGGCAATAACGCAAACGGCCAGTCAAGGCCATGCACGACATCGGCATAATGCCTGTCCCCGGCTGCCAGTACCGGCTGCACCCAGCGAATGCGCGGCTCCGCCGCCAGATGTTCCAGCGCATGACGCAACAGGGGCTTGCCCTGCACACAGACATACTGTTTCGGCAATTCGGAGGCAAAACGCCGGCCGCATCCGGCAGCCAGCAACAATACGGCGATTTCCATGCTGCGATTGTGCCGCAAAGCCCGAACCGGTCAACTGACATGGCAGTTGCCCGCAGCCATGGCATCGGATATAAAGCGGGCTCCATGACAAGCCGTAACACATTCATGTATAGTTTCCCGATGCTGGAATATAAACAATGAGTATCAGTATCCTTTTCCCTGTTGCAGGCCTGCTCACGATGGCTGCCGCGGTGCTGGTCTGGCAGCCGGTGTACCGGCATCAGGCCTCGATACCGCATCAGGCTTCTGCCGTGCAGGGGCTGGTCATACTGAGCGTGGTGCTAAGCCTGCTGGCACTGGTCGCGCTGAATCCCGTCACGCCCAGCGGCATTAATTTCACGCTGGCCGCCGGTGCAGCACTGGCCACGATCATCGTGCAGCTCATTTATCTCTACGGCATCCTGCGTCATGGCATTCGCGGGCTGGGGCTGTTCATTCTCCCCGTAACCGCATTGCCGTTATTGCTCGTGCCCGTATTGCCGGAGGCGCATGCGCCCAACTGGGTGCAAACCACCTCCGTGCTGGAAGACACGCATTTGCTGATTTCGCTGATTGCCTATGCCGTGCTGACGCTGGCCGCCGTCCATGCCGTGATGTTCCTGCTGCTGGACCGAGCCCTGAAGCGGAAAAAGCTTTCCCGTCTGGTACAGGCGTTGCCGCCGTTGTTCGATATCGACCGGCATATGTTCGCGCAGGTGCGCGGAGCCACCACGCTGATCGGCATCAGCATCCTGACCGGCCTGTCCTGGCAGTGGATGGAATATGGCACCTTTGCCCTGTTCAACCACAAGGTGCTGCTGGCGCTGTTCTCCTTTGGCATCCTGGTGTTACTGCTGGCCAAGCGTAACCGGAATCAGTGGCCGGGGCGCACTTCCAGCCGGGTCATCCTGGCCGCCTATGCACTGATGGTGCTGGCCTATTTCGGTGTCAAACTGATTACCTCCTGGGTTCACTGATCCTGACTCGCCTGCCCGCATGATGATTTCCGATTTATCGCTTTCCCTGATCACAGCGATTCTGCTGCTGTTGCTGCTGTTATCCGCCTTCTTCTCCGGTTCGGAAACCGCCCTCACGCGCGCCCGCAAGGCACGCATGCATACGAAAAAGAAGGAAGGCAATAAAGGCGCAGCTCATGCGCTGAAACTGATGGAAAAGCCGGAAGACATGTTGTCCACGATCCTGCTGGGCAATAATTTCGTCAATATCGCCTCATCCGCGCTGGCCACGGCGCTGTGTCTGTCGCTGTTCGGTGAAGCGGGCATTGTCTATGCCACGGTTATCATGACGCTGATTGTGCTGATCTTCGCCGAAGTCCTGCCCAAAACCATCGCCGTCGCCCATGCCGAGCATTTTGCCTGCAAGGTTGCCGCACCGATGCGATTCATTCAGTGGTTGCTGACACCCCTGGTCTGGCTGCTGATGCGCCTGATCCGACTGTTCAAGTATCTGCTACGCATCCCCGACAGCGATGAAACGCCGCTGACCCATAAGGAACTGTCCGCACTCATCGATATCAGCGCCGAATCCGGCGTACTCGATCAGGCGCGCGAACAGATGCTCAACAGCAGCCTCCATCTGCACGAAATCCAGGTCAAGGCGCTGATGGTGCCGCGCAAATCCATGCATCTGCTCGATGCCGCGCAAAGCATTGAGCAAATCATGCAGGATATCGCCCGGCAGCCCTATTCACGCTATCCCGTCTATCATGGCGAAACCGATCACCTGATCGGCATTGTGCATCTGCGCGACCTGATCAAGCTGGAAAACAAGCAGCAACGGCTCGCCGATGCGCTGGTATGGCAGGAACCGAGCTATATTCCCTCCACGAAGAATGCACTGGCCCAGCTATTCGATTTTCAGAGCCAGCATCAGCATATGGCCATTGTCGTCGACGAATTCGGCGACATCGAGGGGCTGATCACACTGGAAGATATCATCGAGGAAATTGTCGGCGAGATTCATGATGAATCGGACCGCCCCGCCTACTCGGACATGTGGATTCAGCCTGACGGCTCGCTGGTCGCCGCGGCCACGGCCAATCTCCATGAAATCAACCAGAACATGGACTGGGAACTGCCCGAGGATGGCGCCAATACCATCGGCGGCCTGATTGTCGCGACACTCGGCGTGCAGCCGGAAGAAAAACTGTGCCTGGTTATTGCCGGCGTGCGCATCGAAATCCTCAGCCTGCGCGATGACTGGATTCAGCGCGTGCGCCTATCCGCCGAACCGCAAAACACCTGAGATAACGAGGCCGGATGCGCCTCGGAAGACACGAAACAACCTCCATACACTACAAACCATTGAGAGCAAACAACCCGCCCTTGAGGATTCCCTATCAGGTCTGCTGCAGCGGACTCGATATGCCACTTGCGGCATGATTACCACCACAGATGGTTACATCTTAGCGGGCTATCCAAAACTTGGGGACCATTTCCGTTCGTGCAGGGGTAAATGCAAACAGGCCCGGCGGACTGCTGCCGGGCCTGTTGATATGCAAATATACGTGCTTCAGAAATGATAGGCCACTTTGCCGGTGATACCCCACATTCTGGCTTTTGAGTCTGGAGCGAATACCGTGCCTGCTCCAAGCTTGACCGGGAACAGGTACTGCACCCATTCCGCACCGATCGAGAAGTTGTCATCGGACAGATAGTCAAAGCCAACACCAAAGCTGGCTCCGCTCTTTGTCTGGGTCTGGGACACACTTCCAGCCACCGAGGTCTGGGTTCCCTTGATGCGCGCAGTGGTCAGACCGGCGAGCATAAACAGGTCGAAATTGGATGTTGCCGGATATTTGAACTTGCCGAGCAATGAGAAAAAAGTTGGACTGGAGAAAGCAAGAGTGTTGCCTCCAGCATAGGTTTTTTTGTCTTTGCCGGTGGCACCGATGCGCGCTTCAAATGCCACATAGTCGTTCACGTCAGTACCAAGATAGGCGAATGCACCGGCGGATGCCTTTTTCTGGTCGATGCCATTGGCCTTGTAATCGACACTGATTGCGCCCAAACCAACTCCTGCATAATAGGATGCGTCCTGAGCCTGTGCTGCTGTTGCGCATGTCAACATGCCCAGTGCCAGAATAGATTGGAATAGTCTTTTTTTCACGTATGTGCTCCCTTTTTCAGCCGCTTCGCAGCTGTTTTTTGCGACCCGAAAGATAGGCTGGATTGCTGAAACAAAGCTGAAAGCAAGCTCCCAAGGAGTTCAGGGAGGCATAACGTATCATTTTGATTTTATGCAGAAAATCGACATTCCAGAAGAATGGATTGGAATTATCGTCGATTATCGAGTGTATAGGGATAAGGCCGCCTGTCAGGCGCGGGCTAACCTCCGGGGATCAACTCGGATATTCGCAACCCCGCCCGGGATTCAGTCGTCCGTATCCAGCCCGAAAGCTGAATGCAATGCCTGCACGGCGGATTCCACGCATGCCTCGTCCACGACAACGGTAATCTTGATCTCGCTGGTCGTAATCATCTGGATATTAATGCGTTCGGCAGCCAGCACATCGAACATCTTCTGCGCCACGCCGGAATGCGAGCGCATGCCCACGCCCACCACCGATACCTTGGCGACGCTGTCATCACCGCTGACGGACTTCGCATCCATCTCCGCACATACCCGCTCCATAATCGCCATCGTGCTCCGGAAGTCGTTGCGCGGCACGGTAAACGTGATGTCGGTGAAGCCGTGTTCGCTGATGTTCTGCACAATCACATCAACATTGATACCGGCCTCGGCCACCGGGCCGAACACATTGGCGGCAATACCGGGATGATCCGGAATGCCCTTGATCGTGATTTTCGCCTCATCGCGGTTATAGGCCACTCCGGAAATCGCTGCTCGTTCCATGCTTTCATCCTCCCTGGTCACCATCGTGCCCGGCGTCAAATCAAAACTGGAGCGTAAATGAATCGGCATATTATAGCGCATGGCCAGTTCCACGCTGCGCGTCTGCAGCACCTTCGCCCCCAGTGAGGCCAGCTCCAGCATTTCCTCATAACTGATGCGCTGCATCTTGCGCGCGCGCGGCACCATACGCGGGTCCGCCGTATAAATGCCATCCACATCGGTATAGATATCACATACATCCGCCTGCAATGCCACGGCCAGCGCTACGGCCGAGGTATCGGAGCCGCCGCGCCCCAGCGTCGTGATATTGCCTTTCTCATCCATACCCTGAAATCCGGTGACCACCGCCACGCCACCGTGTTCGAGGTGTTCCACCAGATGATCACAGGCAATATGCTGAATACGTGCCCGTACATGACTGCTGTCGGTACGAAAGCCGGCCTGCGCGCCGGTAAAGGACTGCGCGGCAATGCCCCGCTGCTGCAATTCAATGGCCAGCAATGCCGCCGTGACCTGCTCACCCGTTGCCACCAGGGCATCCATTTCGCGCTTGGCCGGATCGGCGGACAACTCATGCGCCATGGCAATCAGGCGATTGGTCTCGCCGCTCATGGCCGAAACGACGACGGCCAGTTGATGGCCCTGTGCCAGCTCGGCGGCCACAATATCCGCGGTTTTGCGGATACGCTCAATGCTGCCGACCGACGTGCCGCCGAATTTCTGCACGATACGCACGCCTTACTCCTGTTCCGAGGGAACTGTCGCAATACCGATACGGGTCAGCCCCAGTTGCTGCAGGGTGTCCATGACCAGCACCACCCGCTTATGGCGGGCCTCGGCATCGGCGCGCAGAATAACGGGAAACGTTTTCGAACCTTTGGTCACGTTGAGAATGCGCCGGCGCAAATCCTTGTCCTCAACCGGTTCGCGCTGCACAAACAGCTTGCCATCCTGATCAATGCTGACAACCAGTTGTTTGGGCGGCTGTTCCTCGGTCGTGGTGTGACTTTGCGGCAATTCCAGCTTGAGACTCGCGGCCACATTGAACGTGGTTGAGACCATGAAAAAAATCAGCAGCAGGAATACCACATCAATCATGGGCGTCAAATCCACCATGCTGGCCGAACGGCGATGGCCGGAACGAAGATTCATTCGCGATCGCCTTTCAGCAAATCAACAAAGCGCAAGGCGTGATGTTCGATTTCAATCACCAGATGATCCACCCGCGCCTCAAAAAACCGATGGGCGATCAGCGCCGGAATGGCCACGGTCAGGCCGGCCGCCGTGGTGTTCAGCGCCTTGGAAATGCCCCCGGCCAGCGCATCGGCCTTGCCGACGCCAACCAGCGAAATCTGCTGGAATACCTCGATCATGCCGACCACGGTGCCCAAAAGGCCCAGCAGGGGCGCCATCGCTGCAATCAGGCCGAGCACACCGATAAAGCGTTCCATCTTGGCCACTTCCTGACGTCCGGCTTCCTCAAGGATTTCCTTCATTATCGAGCGGCGCACACCGGAATTCTCCAGAGCCACGGTAAGAATGCGTCCCATGGCCGTATTGCGCTGACGGCAAACCTGCAATGCCCGGTTCACATCGCCGTTGCGCACGGCCAC
>WFNX01000147.1 GCA_015488375.1 Mariprofundaceae bacterium
ATGGTCAGCATTCAGGCCGTCAAGGGCGTGGAAATCGGCGATGGCTTTGCCTGTGTGGATGCCCACGGCTCCGAATTCGGTGACGCCATACGCCGCGAGGGCTTTCTCACCAATCATGCCGGCGGCGTGCTGGGCGGGATTTCCAACGGGGATACCATTCATGTGCGCATGGCCCTGAAACCGACTTCGTCCATCCTGCAGCCCAGACCAACCATCGATCTGCATGGCAATGAAACGGAGATCGTGACCAAGGGACGCCATGATCCTTGCGTCGGCATTCGCGCCGTGCCCATCGCCGAAGCCATGCTGGCGCTGGTGCTGACCGATCATCTGCTGCGCCATCGGGCCAGCCGCCTGTAATTAGTCGCCCCTGAATAAATCACAAGGCGTTGATTTTATTTCTTTTTCTCTGTTTTCCTGGATGTCATAATTGCAAGATATGATGGCGTAGCCATGGGAAACCTTGCAAATACGGGAGGGAAATATGGGCCCAAAGCGGAAGGAATCGATGCCCCAGGAGGATCTGTTTCGCAGTCGCCTGGAGAACATGATATCGCTGGAGCACGAGCTGGTGAAACTGAGCTGGTTGATTGACTGGGAAGTGTTTGATGATGAATGGGGCAAACTATTTGTTTCTGCTCGTGGAGCGCCGGCGATACCGACACGCCTGATTGCAGGACTGCACTACCTGAAGCACATGTACAAGCTGTCGGATGAGGAGGTGGTTGCACGCTGGGTGGAGAATCCGTACTGGCAGTATTTCTGCGGTGAGGAGTGGTTCCGGCATGATGTTCCGCTTCATCCGAGTTCACTGAGCCGCTGGCGGAAGCGGATTGGGGAGTCAGGTTGCGAGCATCTTTTGAAGGAGACGATTGAAGGTGCCAGACGAAGCAAGGCATTGCCGAAGCATGAATTGCGCAAGGTGAATGTGGATACGACGGTGCAGGAGAAGAACATTGCCTTTCCGACGGATGCGAAGCTTCTGGATGCAGCGCGGCACAGGCTTGTGAAGCGTGCGGGGGAACATGGTTTGCACTTGCGCCAGAACTACAACCGGGTTGGCCCGCGGCTGGTGCGCCGGATTGGCGGTTATGCGCATGCCAAGCAGTTCAAAAGGATGCGATCGCCCTGAAGAAGTTGAATGTTCGGGTCGGGCGCGTGATTCGGGATATTGAGAGACAGCTTGAGGGTCGGGATGAGCAAACCAGGGAAGCGTTTGCCCATGATCTTGCACTTGCCAGGCGCATCCTGAGTCAAAAGCGGTCGGACAAGGACAAGCTATACAGCTTGCATGCACCGGAGACAGAGTGCATCTCCAAGGGCAAGGCGCACAAACGTTATGAGTTTGGCGTCAAAGCATCGTTTGCCACCACACATCGCAGTGGCTTTGTGGTTGGCGCATTACACTGTCCGGGCAATCCGTATGACGGACATACGCTGAAGCATCAACTTGAGCAGGTGAAGAAACTGACAGGTGTGCTTCCTGTCCGGTGCTTTGCGGACAGGGGTTATCGGGGGCATGGCGTGAGCGATGTTCAGGTGTTCATCTCAGGCCAGCGACGGGGCGTGACCAGAACCATCAGGCGGGAACTGAAGCGACGAAGCGCCATCGAACCGGAGATCGGGCACATGAAAAGCGATGGGCACCTTGATCGTTGTTTCCTCAAGGGCACCGAGGGTGATGCGATGAATATCATGCTGGTTGCCGCAGGACACAACCTGCGCAAGATCCTCAACTGGCTGAGGTATCTTTTTGTACGCTTTTTACAGAGCCTGCTGATCAGCAAGCTGAAGGTATGGTTGGACACCAGCTATCCAGTCGCCTTCCGGTCGGCCTTGGAAGCGTGAAAATGATTTATTCAGGGGCGACTATTTCGGCTCGGCAAGATCGATATGCAGGCGGCGGGCAAACGCCTGTTCGATATAGTCGGCGAGCTTGAGCACGGCCCAGCGTTCCAGCAGCAGGTCGCCCTTGCCTTCAGGGTGCAGGGTGATGTGCTCATCACTGATTTCCACAGCGATATGCCGCACCCGGTCGCGCCGATCCTTGTTCAGGGCAATGGCCAGCCGGAGCAGGGCGCTGAGCTGCCAGACCTTGCGCCGGCTTGCCTGATCAAGTTCACGGAAGGCTTCATGTTCGTCAGCAGGTACAGCCTTGCGCTGATAACGCACGGTTTGCGCGAGAACCTTTTTCTCCGTGTCGGACAGGCCGAGCAGGGGGGCGGCCATGATCAGGTAGGCGGCATGGCGATGATGGCCGCCGACACGCACATACATGCCGATTTCATGCACGCGGGCGGCGATTTCCAGCAGCAGGCGATCGGCATTGCTCATGTGATGCAGCGTACCGCGTGTCTGGTCGAACAGGCTGAGCGCAAGTCGGGCCACGGATTTGGCATAATGCTGATCGACATGATATTTCTTTTTCAGGCTTTTCGCCCAGGCCAGAAGATTGCGACGTCGTGAATGCAGCAGGTTTTTTTCCGAATCGACCATATCCAGCAGGATGCCGTCAAGCAGGCTGGCGTCGGGGATTTGCAGTTCATCGGCATCAGCCAGGGCCATGATTTCGCGAAAGACCATGGCTGCCGGCAGAATCACATCGGCCCGGTCCGGACGCAGGCCTAGCGTGCGTACGCGTTCCTCGAAGCTTAACCCGGCCAGCATGCGAATCAGTTCGTCCAGCTCATCCCGGCGAATACGTGAAGGGGACGCCGTGCCCAGTGTTTGATGTGCCAGTTCGCCGATGGCTGTGGCATTACCGCCGGTGCCGACACAGAAATCCGTCTTTCGCGATCCCAGCTGTTCGCGCAACTTCTTGCGCGCGCCTTGCAGATACTCCTGCAACAGGCGCTGAAAATGCCGCCCTTCACCGAGCATTTCCAGCAGACGCACGGTGCCGATTTTGAAACTTTGTGCGGCGATGATTTCACCATCATCGCACAGCGTGACTTCCACGCTGCCGCCGCCGATATCGATGAGCAGCGCGAAATGCGCATGCAGATCAACGCGATGAGCGATGGAATAATGCACCAGCCGCGCTTCTTCCTCACCGCTGATGATATCCAGCCGGATGCCGGTGGCATCGGCAATGCGCTGCACCAGTTCATGGCCGTTTGCCGCATCGCGCATGGCGCTGGTGGCCGTGCCGCGCAGGGTTTCGACGTGGTGTTGATCCAGAATGCGACGAAACTGCCGGAAGGCGGCAACGGCTTCCTGCATCGTGGTTTCGCTTAAGCAGCCTGTGGTGAAGGCGTCATGGCCCAGGCGCACCGGTTCGCGATGGCGCAGAATCAGCCGGGGAAGTCCCTGATTATCACGTGCGGCAATGCCCAGGCGCATGGCATTTGAGCCGACGTCGATGGCGCCGATTAATGGTGCCGCGGCATTTTCGTCGGAGAAGAGGGGGTTATTTCCCGGCATGCATTAACCGAAGATGGCCCTGAGAATATAGAAGAACAGGATCGACAGGGCGGCACCAGCCGGCAAGGTCACAATCCATGACATGAAAATTGTTTTGATGACATTGCCATTTAATGCACCGATACCACGCGCCATGCCCACACCGAGGACGCCGCCAACCAGCGTATGCGTTGTGGAAATGGGCAAGCCTGTACCGGAGGCCAGTACAATGGTAGCAGCACCGGCCAGCGTGGCGGCGAAACCGCGGGAAGGCGTTAATTCAGTAATGCCGCTGCCCACCGTGGCTATAACCTTGTGACCATAGGTCATCAGTCCCAGCACGATACCGCCGCCGAGAGCGAGTATCCATAATGGTGTGGCCGACTTGCTGGCAATTTCACCCGTGCTTTGCACGATGCTGACGATGGCGGCTACAGGGCCGATGGCATTGGCGACATCGTTGGAGCCATGGGCAAATGCGATGGCCATGGCGGTAAAAACCATCAGCACGCCAAAGACCTTTTCCATATTGGCGAAATGGAAGTCCCTGTCCGCCTCCGGGTCAAACCGGATATGCTTGATCATGATGCTGCTGATAACGGCGATGATCACGCCAATCAGGACTGAAATCAGAATATCCTGCTCAAGCGGAAGTTTGATGCCAATATGCTTCAGCCCCTTGACCATGGTTACCATCGAAATCAGAAAACCAACGGCAAAGATATAGAAAGGCACGTATTTTCTGGCATTGTCAATCGGGTTGTCGGTATTGATGATCAGCTTCTGAATGCTGCGAAAGAGAAGGAAAGCAATGGCACCGGCCAGTAACGGGGAGGTAACCCAGCTGGCGGCAATGGTCCCGACCTTGTTCCAGTGGATGGCATCCATGCCGATGCCAACCGCGCCAAAGCCGACAATGGCACCGACAATTGAATGGGTTGTGGATACCGGCCAGCCTTGTCTGCTGGCTACCAGCAGCCAGATGCCGGCGGCCAGCAATGAGGCCAGCATCCCGTACACCAGTAATTCCGGCGTATGGCCCAGCGAGGAAACATCGATGATGCCCTTGCGGACGGTTTTGGTGACCTCACCGCCGGCCAGTACGGCTCCGGCCAGTTCGAAGACCGCCGCAATCATGACCGCCTGCCTGAATGTCAGGGCGCGTGAACCGACCGAGGTTCCCATGGCATTGGCGACATCATTGGCGCCGATACCCCAGGCCATGAACAGGCCGAACAGTACGGCCATGGCGATAAGAATTTCCGCATGAGTGATCAGGGGGAAGGTCTCCATCACGTGCCTCTCCTCAGCGAGCCATCAGCATTTGCAGGCGGGAGCCTACCCGCTGGGCCACATCAGCCAGCTTTCCCACCCAGTCAATGACACGGTAGAGAAACATCATATTCAGGGGAGGATAGTCGTTCTCGATTCTGAATAAGGCATGGCGAAGCTCCCGCTCGGTCTGATCCGCCTTGTGTTCGGCGCGGTCGAGCCTGGCAATCATCTCTTCAACAATATCGATCTGGCGGCCCTTGAAGCCGGTTTCAACAAGTTCATCCAGTTCGTTGATGGCCGTTCTCGCCTGATTGGCGGCTTCAACAGCGCATTCGACGAAAGCCACAAACAACGGGGCAATAGGCGCCGGTATTTCAGCCTTGCGCCCGATCATGATACCGGTGATATCCCTGGCGATATTGGCGATTTTATCCTGTTGCCTGACCAGGTCGAGAATCTGTTCACGAGGCATGGGCATGAACAGCGTGTTGGGAAGGTTCATGCGCAATTCCTGCTTGAATTCATCCGCTTCGTTTTCCATGGCGGAAACCGAGCGCTGTATCGACTCGGCCTGACGATAATCGCCGGCGGCAATTGCACGGAAAAAGTCCGGCAGCCGGTTGGCGCATTGGCATACTTTTTCCATATGTTGTTGCAGGGGCTTGACCGGCGATCCGGCGAACATGCTGGTGATAGGACTTTCTCTGACCATCGCTTTCCCTCCTGTACAGGAAGGAGATTAGCTGATTGACGCTAAAGGGCTACTAAAAATCGCTCCGGGAACCGGGCTATTCGTCAAGCTCTCCATTGAGCAGGGCAGCAGCCGTTTCATGATCGACGTGACGGATATCGTGTCCTCTGACCATGTAAATCACCATTTCGGCAACATTGACGGCATGGTCACCGATACGCTCAATGTTTTTGCCGATATTGGAGGCAATCAGGCCGGCACTGATCTGGCGCGGATCTTCCAGCATATAGGTCAGGTTCTCGCGCTGCATGCTTTTGAATGCCCTGTTGATTTTGTGATCGGCGCTGATGACCTGCATGGCCTTGTCAACATCATTTCGGGCAAAGGCATCCAAGGCATCCTGCACCTGCGCGATGGCCCTGTCGGCAAGGTCCTGCAGGGAGTCCGTGTGATTGAGCGGGTGCTCATCGGTTTGCAGCATGCTCTCGGCAATGTTTTCAGCCAGATCACCAATACGTTCAAGATCGGTAACGATTTTAATGGTGGCAATGACCAGGCGTAAATCGCTGGCTGCAGGCTGACGCAGCGCCAGCAGCGAGCGGGTCATATTATCGATTTCCACTTCCAGCGCATTGATGGCCTTGTCACGCTCGATGACCTTGCGGGCCTTTTTCGTGTTTTGTTCGGTCAGCGCATTGATGGCGCGGCGAATGGCTTTTTCCACCAGACCACCCATGGATAACACCTTTTCTTTCAGTAAGGTAAGTTCGTCTTCAAAACGCTTGATTGTATGTTCAGGCATGTGTGTTCTCCTGTGTTTCCTAACCGAAACGCCCGGTAATGTAGTCTTCTGTTTCCTGCTTGTTCGGTGCCGTGAAGATCGTCGATGTTTCACCAAACTCGATCAGGTCACCAAGATAAAAATAGGCCGTGTAATCGGATACGCGTGCAGCCTGTTGCATATTATGCGTGACAATGACAATCGTGTAATCTTGCTTCAGCTCATCCATCAGTTCCTCGATCTTGGCCGTGGCAATCGGATCGAGGGCCGAGCAGGGCTCATCCATGAGAATGACATCGGGCTGGACGGCAATCGTACGCGCAATACACAGACGCTGCTGCTGACCGCCGGACAGGGCCGTGCCCGGTTGCTGCAGTTTGTCCTTGACCTCATCCCAGATGCTTGCCTTTCTCAGTGCGGTTTCGACCAGTTCATCCATGTCCGGCCCGTCATCGACCAGCCCGTGGATGCGCGGTGCATAGGCGATGTTTTCGTAAATGCTTTTGGGGAACGGATTGGGCTTCTGGAACACCATGCCGACATGCGTGCGCAATTGCACCACGTCAACTTCGGGAGCATAGATATCCTGCTCGCCAAGCAATACCGTGCCTTCAATGCGGCAGGAAGGAATGCGGTCATTCATGCGATTGAGGGTGCGCAGGAACGTGGACTTGCCGCAGCCGGACGGGCCGATAAACGCGGTGATTTTGCCGCTGTAGATATCCAGATTGATGCCATGCAGGGCCTCAAAGTCGCCATACCAGAGCTTCAGGTCGCGGACGGTGATTTTGTTTTCCAGTTCAGTGCTCATGGGTCCTCACCAGTTTTGCTGCGAGCGGTTGCGCAGGGCGACCGCCAGTGCATTCAGACTTAATAATACGGTCAATAGTACCAGAATACCCGCTGCCGTGCGTTCGGCATAGCCGCGCAGTGATTCGGTGGACCAGGTATAAACCTGCGCCGGCAGCACTGTCGTGGCATCGAGAATCGAGGAAGATGGTTCCGGAATATAGGCCATCATACCGACAATAATCAGCGGGGCGGTTTCGCCCATCGCCTGGGCCAGGCCGATGATCGAACCGGTCAGTATCCCCGGCATGGCCAGGGGCAGTACATGATGCCAGACCGTTTGCAGGCTGGAGGCTCCCAGTCCATAGGCGGCCTCGCGGATGGACTCCGGCACCGCGCGCAGGGCAGCACGGGTGGCAATAATGATGATGGGCAGGGTCATCAGGGCCAGTGTCAGGCCACCGGCCAGCGCCGAGGATCGCGGTACGCCCATGAAGTTAATAAAAATCGCCAGCCCCAGCAGTCCGTACAGAATCGATGGAATGGCTGCGAGGTTGTTAATATTGACCTCGATCATGCGTGTGAAATGGTTGTCGGGCGCAAACTCTTCCAGATAAATGGCGGTCATGATGCCGATGGGGACAGCGACGAGCATGGTCAGCAACAAGGTAAAGACCGAACCCACGGCTGCAGCCAGAATGCCGGCATTTTCCGGCAGCTTGGAATCGCCGGAGGAAAAGAATGCGGCGTTGAACACTTGCCGGATATTTCCCTGCGCAGCCATTGCATCGACTGTTTTCTGGTATTTTTCCTTGAGCCCGTGGCCTTCATGCTGCTTGATATACTGATCGACGCGGCTGTCGGCCGGCACCCATTCCGTACGGGTCTGGCCGATCAATTCCGGCTGTTTCTCCAGCAGGGCCGGCAAGGTACGCAGCCATGCACGGCTGACGATACGGCGCAGCTTGTGGTCAATGCCCGCATTATAATTGCTCTTGACGGCTTCACTGTAGTGGACATCGACGCGCACTTCCGTTTGATGGAAAGCAGGAAGCGCCTGGCCGATGATATCGACAAAGAAAAATACCAGAAAGGCCAGCGCCATGCCGAGCGCCGTAAGCCCGTACCAGCGAAAGCGGGTATCGGCGCGCTCACGTTTTTTATGGCGCGGATGTGCGGAGCCGATAAGGATATTTGGGGATTTATTCATATTGCTGCCTGAATTTTCTGACCAGGATGGTGGATATGATGTTAAGGATCAGGGTCGCGATCAGCAGTACCAGACCCAGCGCAAAGGCGGACAGGGTGAAGGCCGAATCGAATTCCTGATCGCCGGTCAGTGCTTCCACGATTTTCACGGTGACGGTCGTCATGCCTTCCAGAGGATTGGCCGTAAGATTGGGACGCAGGCCGGCAGCCATGACTACGATCATGGTTTCGCCGATTGCGCGGGATACGGCCAGCAGAAAGGCGGAGACAATACCCGGCATGGCCGCCGGCAGGACAATATGACGAATCGTTTCCGCCTTGGTTGTTCCCAGTGCCAGCGAGCCGTCGCGCATGGCCTGGGGAACGGCCCGGATCACATCATCGGAAAGCGAGGAAATGAACGGAATGATCATGACCCCCATGATCAGCCCCGGCGCCAGGGCATTGGTGTAATCGGCTTCCAGGCCGAGGCTGTGGGCGATATCAACCACCAGCGGGCTGATCGTGATGGCGGCGAAGAAGCCGTACACGACCGTGGGAATGCCGGCGAGGATTTCCAGCATGGGCTTCAGGCGTCCCCGTGCGGTGTGGCTGGCATATTCGGACATATAGATGGCCGAGAACAGCCCGATCGGCACGGCGACGAGCATGGCGATCAGCGTGATCATGAACGTGCCGGCAAAAATCGGCAGCGAGCCGAACAACGGAGGGGCGACATTCTCATCGGCACGACCGGCGCCGATCAGGAACGCCGTATCCGGCTGCCATTGTGTGCCGGTAATAAAGTCCCATAGCGGGATGACCCTGAAGAAACGGATCGATTCAAAGATAACGGATAATACAATGCCTACGGTGGTCAGGATAGAAACTGTGGCTGCCGTCAGTAACAGACCGCGCATGGTTTTTTCCACTGCCTGACGGGCACGAAAGTCCGGGTGAATATGACGCAATGCAAACCACAGGCCTCCGCTGGCAATGATCAGGGCCGTAACCAGCAGCATGGTGGGCGGTACCGTAAACAGGCCGAACATATGTGCCATGCTGAACAGCAGGGAGACAGACAGGGTGGGTAGCGTCAGCCAGATGACGGCATACCAGCCGTAAAATCCGGGGCGGGAATGCAGGCGTGAGCCTGCGCTTTCAGCAGCCACCGCCTTGCCGCGTGCCAGCCAGAAGCCTGTGATCGCAAGGGGAACCAGGCCACCAAAAAACCAGAGGAATATATCAGCAGTGGTCATCAGATGTTTATATCCTCATGTGTAATAATTTTTTGCGATAAGGCTAACAAGCCAAATGCTGAAAAGCATGGTTTTTCATCAGACAGCTTTTTTGAAGCAGCAGCATGGAAATCACGGGGATGATTTCGATACTGTCTTGATGAGGAAAAACCCGGCCGGAACGAGTCCGGCCGGGTTCCTTCAGACAAGAATTACTTCTTCTTCTTAAGATCGGATGCTTTCAGGCGCTTGAGCGCTTTCAGATCCGCACGATAATGATCACGCAGTGACTTCGGCAGCGGGATCAGACCGATATCAGCACATTCGCCATCATCACCGATCATCTGCTCGCTCATGAACAGGTTGGCATATTCAAGCATGCCCGGCACTTTGCCGATATGCGACTGCTTGATGTAGAAGTACAGCGAACGCGACAGCTTGTAGGAACCGTCCTGTACGGTTTCCGGTGCCGGGGCAATACCTTCGATGGTCGCCGCAGCGATCTTGTCGGTGTTTTCAGCCAGATAGCTGTAACCGAAGATACCCAGGGCTGCCGTATCCTTGGTCAGCTTCTGTACGATCAGGTTGTCGTTTTCACCGGATGGAACATACACGCCGTCCTGACGGATTTCGTGGAACTTCTTGTAGCCGGCATCATTGTAAACCTTCCAGTGCTTGGTGTTGTGCTTGAGGATCATGTCTTCAAACGCATCACGGGTACCGGAAGAAGTCGGCGGGCCGTAAATCGTGATTTTGCGGTGTGGCAGCTTCGGATTGATTTCGTCCCAGTAGTGGTACGGGTTGTCGATCAGGCCGGTTTCGTTCTTGTTCGGAACCTTGGCAGCCACAGCCAGCAGCAGTTCCTTGCGTGTCAGATTGATCGGCGCTGCGCTTTTTGATTGTGCGATGGCAATGCCGTCATAGCCGACAACGAGTTCCGTAATGTATTTTACGCCATTTTCCTGGCATGTTTTGAATTCTTTGGCCTTCATGCGGCGCGAGGCGTTGGTGATATCCGGCGTGTCCATGCCATTGCCGGCACAGAACAGCTTCATGCCGCCACCGGAACCGGTTGATTCTACCACCGGGGTTTTGAATTTGGTCGTCGAGCCCAGCGCTTCAGCGACGTAGCTGGAGAACGGGTAAACGGTGGACGAGCCTACGATTTTGATTTGGTCTCGTGCCTGAGCTGTGCCTGCGGCAACAAGCAGCGCGGCAGTGGTTGCCAATAGAATTTTTTTCATAAGAATTGCTCCTTCTTGATGTGTTGAGATAAATCAGGATTGAAAGGCCGGGGCGGACTCCCCGGCCTTTCGCATTTCAGCTTTAGAATTTGACCTGAGAGTACAGACCAGCCTTGGTGTCCTTGGTCCAGTCACCCAGAGCGAAGCCCGGATTGTCGATCTTGCTGTAGTCAAGCACGGCAGAAAACGCGATGTTCTTTACCGGGAAATATTCGAGCGCCATGATATAGCGGTTCTCCTTTTCCTTCGTGACAACCAGATCCTGCTTCAGCTGACGATTATCCCAGCGACCAAACAGACCGAACTTCGTATCAGGGATTTTCGCCCATGCCCACAGTGCATAACCTGTAGTCTTCTGAGTGCGAGTCGTAATTGCATTGGCCGGATCAGCTCTGCGGTCGGCTTTTTCATTGATATAGTTACCACCAACACGCCAGTCGTGACCGGCACCGTACGTGGCCATCAGCTGAAACAGGGTATGTTTTGTGCCTGGTGTAACCTGCGAATTAACCTTGTCAAAGTACTTTGTGCCCTTGTAGCCATCGCGAAACTGAAAGTCCAGGCTCATGCCTTCAAGCGGATGGATACTAACGCGTGAATCCAGATCAAAGGCCTTCACGCCTTTGCTGTACGCACCAGTCACCGCATCCTTGTGCATACCTGGGTGACTGTAACCTGCACCGGCAGTTTCCGTTACCCAGTATTCAACCAGACCATCGGCCAGCTTGCCTTTGAAGCCAATACCCAGGTCCGATGATGCATCGAAACCATATTTGTCAATGTAGACCGGAGTAATGTAACGGTGTGCCATCAAATGCTCTTCATAATCAATCCATGGCGTATGGGATTGACCCAGACGAAGAACCAGCGCATCATCGATCAGCTTGCCTTCCACATAGGCATATTTCAGGAAGATATTGTTGTTCTTTTTACCCAGAGAGGTATCCAGATGAACATCGGTAGTCAGGCGCATATACCAGTCAGAGTTAAAATAGTATTTAGCAGTTAAATAAGCGCGGTCAACGGACAGGCCCATGGACTGATCCGTTGTGCTGGTTACACCGCCGACACGCTGTTCACTGTTATTGTAAGTAGTATTCAGAAAGAATAAGGATTCCAGTTTCAGTTTGCTGTCGCCATCATCATAAACGCTAACGCCACCGGCAAAAGCCGCTGTCGAAAACGCCATCATGGTCAGTGCAGCAATCGATTTTATTATTGCTTTCATTGGTTATTCGCTCCTCGCGTAATATTCCCGTTTTTTGGGTGCGCGAACCATAGGCAGCAAATATGACAGCGATATGACACACGACTTTTTTGTGAGCCCTGTCATGTGCGTGACTTAATCTTCTTTATGTTTCAGGCCATATTTTACGAGGTGAGTCTTATGCATTCAAAAGATAATTTCGCACAGGCCTTCGAGGCAAGCGTGCTGGCCAATCCATATTATGCACGATTTCGGCGCTTGCCGGTGTGTGAGGAGCTGGCTTGTCGGGAAAGTATGTTGCTGTTTTCCTGCTTTGAGCAGGGGCAGGTTGCGCAAGGTACCACGATATATCGGGCGGGTGATTCATCCGAACGTACGATGCACCTGATTCTTGAAGGTGAGGTCGGCGTAACCAATGCTGCGGGCGAGGAATATGAGCGCCTGAAACAGGGTGATGTGTTCGGTTTGTTTTCCTTTCTTGATGAAGCCAGGCCACATTCGGCGACCGTACGGACCGACAGCGATGTGGCATTATTGCGATTAAGCCGCAGTTATTTCGATGTGATTACGCTGGAAGATCCGTTGCTGGGCGGGGAACTGCTGCGTTTCATGTTCCGCTTGCTTTCGCGTATGGCACTGAAACTGGAAGTCGAATATGCGGCGATGCGACAATTTGCGCTGGGAAGACGTGTCTGATGCTTGAGTCCGACGTCAGCTTCTTTCAATATAGCTCCCTGATGTCAAACGAACATGATCCCGGGGCCGATATTCTGATTGTCGAGGATGAGGAGGCCATTGCCCGTCTGATGGCACTGCATCTGCGTGCTGCCGGATTCTGTACGCAGATCGTCAATGATGGTGATGCCGCGCTTCATGCGCTGGGAGAGCGTCACTGGCGACTGGTGATTCTTGATCGCATGCTGCCCGGCACCAGTGGCATGAAAATTCTGCGCTGGTTGCGCCGCGAGGGCGTCGATGATTATGTGCCGGTTCTGATGGTGACGGCGCTGGGAATGTCGGCAGAACGCATCAAGGGCCTGAACGAAGGGGCGGATGATTATCTTCCCAAGCCGTTTGAACCGGAAGAACTGGTGGCGCGCACCAGGGCTCTGTTGCGCCGCAGTCGCGTCGTGGAGACAGGGCAGGCCGACAGGGTAACGTTGCATCTTGATCCGGAAGTGCCCGTGGCGTATCACGGGGACGCCCGTGTTGAGTTGCGGCCGCTGGAGTATAAATTGCTGAAAGTCTTGATGGATAAGCCCGGCAAGACACGCAGCCGTGAATGGTTGCTGGATCATGTCTGGGGGCATGATGTTTTCGTCGAGCCACGAACCGTGGATGTGACCGTCAAGCGCCTGCGCAAGGCCCTGAAACCACTGGGCTACAAGAAGTGCATTGAAACGGTCCGCAGTATGGGGTATCGCTATATCGAGATTACGGATTCTTCATGAGTTATGAGTGGATTGTGCTGCTCGGTCTGGCAGCACTGTGGTTTATTGCGATGGCGCGCATGCGCCGACGTTTGCGTCATTATCAGCAAAAGATTTCCGATCTGCGTTCCGCCAGGGAAAGTATTGATGAAACGCTGAAATATCATGCCCATCGTTTTGATGAATTGCTGGATGCCGTATATGAGGCTGTGTTGCGTCTGGATGCAGAGGGGCGGGTGCTGGCTGCCAATGCGCGCGCACGGCAGGTGTTCGGTATTTCCAAACAGCATGGCCCGGGGCAGGCAATGATTTTTTTCTACCGTGATCCTGACTGGCTGAAGGCATTCTCGGACAGTCTGCGGCATTTGCCTGAGCCGGCCAGACTGCCCGAGATGAAGCTGGGCAAGTGGGTGCTGGCACCGCGGCTGGCGCCGCTGGGCAGTAATCAGGCCCTGTTACTATGTATGGATGTGACCGATCAGGTGCGTCTGGAGCGGCAGCGCAGAACTTTTCTTGCCAATCTCATGCACGATTTGAAAACGCCGCTGACATCCCTGCTCGGTTATGCCCGCAGTCTGGAGACATTCGGACACGATAAGGATTTTCGTCAGGAAGCTGCGCGTGTGATTGCTGATGAGGCCAAACATGTGAATCATCTGCTTGATGCATTGCTGACCCTGGACCAGATTGAATTTGCCGTGCGCGACAAGCATGCACGTAGTGCCATGGGGGATGTATTGCATCTCGTGACGGAATTGCTTCGTCCGCAACTGGAGGGCAAACATATCGCACTGGACATCCGGCAGCCGGAAGCCTTGCCTGCCGTGGCCATGCAGGCCGATGATCTGGAGCGGGTATTGACCAATGTGCTGGATAATGCGGTTCGTTATTCGCCGGAAGGCAGCCGGATTCAGTGTTCGCTTCGGGTAGAGGGCGATCACCTTGTATGCCTGATTGAAGACGAGGGGCCGGGTGTGCCCGAAAAAGAACTGCCGCGTCTGACGGAGCGTTTTTACCGCGTTAACAAGGCGAGGAGCCGCCGGGAAGGAGGGCACGGGCTGGGCCTGGCCATTGTTCAGGAATTGCTTGATCTGCATGGCGGCACACTGGCCTTTGCCAACCGTGAACCGAACGGTTTACAGGTTCGCATGCATCTGCCGGTTGCGGAAAGCGGGCGACAATCCTGATCAGGCCATGAAAAAAGCCGCCCCTGATGAGGCGGCTTTTGACGAAACAAGGTGTTCAGATCAGTCGATCTTTGACAACAGGTCCTTGTTGATTACCAGGTTGCGAACACCATGGCCATGGTCTTCGTTGAACTGGTTCTTCTTGCACCATTTGCCGACGGAGTTGATGTCCACTTTGGCAACATTCGGGAATACGGACCAGGATACCTGGAACGGAGAACCCTTTTCGTTATAGCCAGGGCCCGTGGTGGAACCGATATAGTCCACCGGCGTGCCGAGGTTGGTCGGCATGTTCACAGCCTGATATTTACCATTACGCTTGCCGACCTTGGCCAGTTTCGTGAAGTCCAGCGCGTGACGGTCGTTTACGAGCACATAAACCTGGGCTTCCACACGCAGCTGCGGGTTCTTGATGGAATCGCTCAGGCAGGAGCCCAGCGTCGGACCCGGTGTGATATCTGCGGTTGAGTGAACGTAGTGTACCTCAATGGTATCACCCGGGCGCAGGGTGCTGTGAGCGCTGTCGCAGATTTTTCCATGCGTCGCTTTCAGCTCTTTCTTGTTCAGCTTGATCACAGCCTTGTATCCGCTCTGATAGCCTTCGCCATTGCCATTGCCGGCATACTCGGTGAACTGCCCGCCCTTGTGCTCGGCATTCTTATGGAAATGAATATTACATAGATTCATCTGTGTGTAGTCAGGCGCCTGTGAGAAGACAATCGGATTGTTTCCGCCCTTGTCATCAATATCTCTTGGTGCCTGCGGACCGAAGCCCTTGCCCTTGGTGTTTTTGGCCAGCGCCTTGCGCTGTTCGGCAATCACTTTATCGGATACAGGACCGGCGTGGTGCCCACCTGCATGTGCGCCTTCGTGATGGCCGTGTTCACCTGCAAACGCAGGTGCAGACAACATCGCCATGGCGGCGACGGCAATAAACATCTTTTTCATTATATTGTAATCCTCCCAGAAGTTTTCAGCATCGGATGATGCGGAATCGGACCCAAGTAAAGACGAAGCACGGGCAGAAATCAAGCATGGCCGCCTGATTATTTTTGTGTGTCTGCCATGCTTCGTTTCACTGCAGCGCCTGATTGATTTCCGCATCACTGAGCATGCTGTCCAGCGCATGGGTGATGGTTTCGCTGAGCATATGGCTGTTTTCTTCGTCAGACGGGGAGAGGGCAACCTCATAGTCATTTTTGCCGTGAAATGTCTTGGTCAGGGTGTGTTTTCCACGGGTGACGATGGCCTGCAATACGACTTCCACATGAATGCTTGAGCGCAGAAACTTTTTCTCCGCCTGATAGGACAGTGTGTTCAGTTTGATGTGCAGCTGATGCCGCCCCTTATCAGCAACAAGCGAGTAGCCTCTTTGCTGTAACGCGTTGCCAACGGTCTGACGGATCAGTTCGGACAGATCATCGGCAATTCGCAGGGCCTCTCCATCTGCGCTCAGTCCCGGTATGGAGCTGGGGCGCTGATCTGTAACCGTCAGCGACAATGTGCCGGCACGGGTTGTCTGTGCCGGGGCGGGTGCCATCTCCAGTTGCAGCCTGAGGGCATCGGCCGCTGCCGGTAGCGAAAGCAGCAGGGATGCAATGACGCACAGCGCCTGAGTCCATAATTTCATTGAGTGCTCCTTGATTCAATCATTATGCCTGCCAGTGTAGCAAATTTCTGGCTGTCTGCAGCCGGAATCAGGCATAATCAGCTTGAAATCTGTTGCATGCCCACGCACTATGCACCGAGTTCTTGCACAGGAGTTGAGCATGATTCGAATTGTTCTGGTTGTAGCGCTGTTGGTTGTCGGTGGCTGGATTGGTAAGAATTTGCATGACGGACAACCCTGGTACAGCAACCCGTTTGCCTCGAAAAAAGAAACCCTTTCACTGGTTGATAAGGCGAGTGAAACGGCAACGGAAGCGCTGGGAAGCGGGTTACAGGCCGTGGGTGAAGGCGGCAAGCATGTGGCGGAATCGATTGACCAGGCCAGTACGTCAGCCATTAAAAAGGGCGAACAGCTGAAAGGCAAGTAAGCGTACACCTGTTTGATGACAAGGGCTCGTGAGTATTCACGGGCCCTTGTTTTTTTTGTCTGCGGTAAATCCTGAAATCAGTGCTTGACTTCGATTTAAAGATGTATTTAAAGTACGCCTTCTGAACATGTACTGTTGATATATGTTCACAAGGATATGCGGAGGTCGAGGTATGCAGGCGGGTTTCAGAACAGGTGTGATGGTGCTGATGGTTGCATCGTTGTTATGGGGGGCTTCGATATCCTGGGCGGGCGATCGTGGTATGCAGCTATTACAGCAACAGTGTGTCTCCTGCCATAATCTTGCCGGCCCTGCGCCGGCGACACTGTCGGAACTGTGGCAGCGCAAAGGTCCGGATCTGTTCTATGCAGGAAACAAATATCGGCAGGCATGGCTGGAATCATGGTTGCAGCAGCCAAAACGTATTCGTCCAGCCGGCATGTTTTATATCGACCATATCAAACCGGGTACCAAACGGGATGTGATTGATCCCTCAACCTTGTCCGGGCATGTGAAGCTGAAGGCGGATGATGCGAAAGCAGTTGCCGCCGCACTTGTCCAGCTGAAGGGCAATACGAAGCTGATCAAGGCGGAAACGCACCGTGCCGATATATCTCCGGGGCCGTTGGGTGAGATGATGTTTGATAAAATCTATGGCTGCATGGCCTGTCATGAAATTGAGCCCGGTTATGGCGGTTTGTCCGGGCCCGAGTTGTATACGGCGGGCAAACGCCTGCAGCCTGAGTTCATGCTCAGTTATATCCGCAGTCCGCAGGCATGGGATCCGAAAATCTGGATGCCGAACAAGCATGTGCCTGATGACAATATGCAGAAGCTGGTGAATTACATTATTGCGCTGTCCGAGGAGAATTTCGATGAATAGGTATCTGTCGATTGCCATTCTTTGCCTGTCGTTCGTACTTGCGATACCGGCGCAGGCTGAAACCGCTGCCAATAATTACCGAACCTATTGTATGCAGTGCCATGGCCTGAAAGGCAATGGCATGGGTCTGAATATTCGCGATATGTCCGTGCAGCCGCGCGATCATACCGATGCCAAATCCATGGGTGGGCGCAGTGATGCCGAGTTATTCAAGGTTATCAAGGAAGGCGGGCTGGCGATTAACAAATCCGCCCTGATGCCTCCCTGGGGCGACGTATTCAGCGATGCCGAAATTCAGGATCTGGTGAAATATCTTCGTAAGCTGTGTCAATGCAGTCACGAAGGTTAGGAAGGTGTTCGGTACGCCGGCCTTTCCGCAACAATCGCATGGCGATTGATTAATAAGAGGAGGATAAAGCGAATGAAGCTAGTCAAAACACTCATAATGGCCTGTGTCGCCATGGCCATGATGGGCGGCATCACCATGCAGGCCCAGGCCAAAACGGTCAAGGTCGTCATGAAAGCCGTGGAAACCGATGTTGTGATCGACAACAAGGGAACGAAATATCCGGCATGGACGTACGATGGCACGATTCCGGGCAAGGTCGTACGGGTTAAGGTAGGCGATACGATCGATTTTACACTCGAGAATCCGAAGACCAACAAGAACTCGCATTCGATCGATTTCCACGCAGCTGAGGTGGATGTGCTCAACGAATTTGCCGCGGTCAAACCCGGCCAGAGCAAGCATTTTGTTTTCAAGGCCAAACGCGCCGGTGTCTATATGTATCACTGCGGCGCCAATCCGATGGTACAGCATATTGCACGCGGCATGTACGGCGTAATTATTGTTGATCCCAAGCGCTATACCAAGACGTATCCGAAACCGGATCGTGAATATGTGCTGATTCAGTCACAATATTTCCCTGATGCCGAAAATTATGCGGCCATGCTCGAAAACAAGGGTTGGACCAATGCGCTGATCAACGGAAAAATCTTCAACTATGATCCGGTACATGACCCCAATGCAACGAAAGTGTTGATGGCCAAGCCGGGTGAGCGTGTACGGATTTTCTTTGTCAATGCGAACATCAATATGCCGGTGGCATTCCATCCGATTGCCGGCATCTGGGATCGTGTGTTCGTTAACGGTAATCCGAAGAATGTACTCTATGATGTGCAGACATATGGTGTGCCGGTGGCTGCTGCCAGTACGTTTGATATCGTATCGCCGTCTGATCATGCGACCAATAATGCCATTGTGGATCATACGATGAGTGCCGCGCTGCGTGGGGCAATCACCGTATTGATGAACCGTCCGGATGCCGATCCGAAACTCGGCAAGGGCGACAATATTCTGCTCCGCTGACCTTGCGGGATTGGGTAAAGGGAGGAGCCTCGGCTCCTCCTTTTGTTTTGGAAGCTGCATAGTCACCTGTGGATTTGCCAGTCATGTACTCTTACTGCAATCCGGCTATTGTTTGATGAGCCCATGATGACGTAATCATGATCGTCTTGCGGCTGACAGGAGGAATATATGCAGTTCAGTCAATCGTATCGGGTTCCGTCCAACAGCCGGGTTCATCTGAGCAGTATTGATCCCGATGGTGGTGAAAACCTGCCGGATAAGAAAGAGGCCCGGGCATTGATCCGACGCTATGCCGACAGACTCAGGGAGTTGCAGTATAGTCTGTATGCTGAGTCCGGTCGCAGTCTCCTGATTTGTTTACAGGCCATGGACGCAGGCGGCAAGGACGGCACCATCCGGCATGTGCTGGGATATATGAATCCGCAGGGTTGCCGTGTCAAGGCATTCAGACAGCCTACACCTGAAGAACAGGCACATGATTTTTTGTGGCGAGCGCATCAGGCCGCGCCGGCTAAAGGTGAAGTGGTCATTTTCAACCGTTCGCACTATGAAGATGTCCTGATCACACGCGTGCATGGTATTATTGATGATAAAACCTGTGCCCGACGCTATAAGGCCATTCGTCAGTTCGAGAAGCAATTGTATGATAATGGTACGCATATTCTGAAATTTTATTTGCATATCAGTAAGGAGGAGCAGCTCAGACGCTTTCAAAAGCGCCTGGATGATCCGTCGCGCTGGTGGAAAGTTTCGGAGGCGGATTTTCTGGAGCGCGAATACTGGGATGATTATCAGCGCGCTTTTGAGGATATTTTTCAGGCATGCAGCAGCAGGACGGCTCCATGGTTCATTGTACCTGCCAATCATAAATGGTATCGAAACCTGGTGGTTTCCCGAATCGTTGTTGAATATCTGGAGGCTATGGATCTGCAACTTCCGGCAGCGACAGTGGATATTCAGGCCTTGCGCCGGAAGTACTGTGCAACCGTGCATTGTCAATGAGAAGCCATGATATCGGGAAGGTCAGTCCCCAGTTGTGCCTGGTTCATTGAATTTTAATGCAGGGCGGTTTAGTGTAGCGCCATGTCACGACGCAGCACGCATGTTCTTCGCTCTGTTTCCCGCCTGACGGCGGCATTGTTTGCCGTGCAGATGCTGGTGACGGGGTTCTGCATGCTGACGCCGCAGGCGCATGCCATGCCCGACATGATGCAGACTGCACAGGTTGAAGCTCATTGTGCCAAACATCATGATATGATGTCCGGACATCAGACATCGGAACATTCCGATGAATGCTATCATTGTGATCAGCCGGACGGGCTGGCGAATGCGGCCCAGTTATCTGTCGCCAAGGTGCCCTTGCTTTTGCCTGGCATCATCATGGCGCCGCTTGCAGGAGAGTCCCTGCGCATGGACGTCGCGTTAATGGCGCTGCGCACGCCGACCGGGCCGCCCCGATCATCCACACTTATTTATCATATTACGCAACGTATTCGCGTTTGATCATCGTCTTTTGCTGATACCTCCGCCTCTCTGAGTCGGGGGTGTGCCTGCTGCATGCAGTATGGCACGAATCATTAAGGGCCTGTTAGCACTAATTTTGATGGTGTCGATTCGGTCATTTTTGTGGCCCTGAAAGGCTTCGCAAGCGTAGCGTGCTTACTGCACGCAAGCTTGCGGTAACGCAGCAGGACGGAAAAATGACCAATCCCGAAGGGCTGCGCTTCAAATGAGGCCACTCAGCGTTGCTCGGAATATTGTTTGGCTGCACCAAACGTCATTCCTCGCGCCTTGATTGGCCCCATTTGCAGCAGCAGCGCCAACAACAAATTAGTGCTAACAGACCCTGACAGGAGGCGTGTGTATGCATGTTTCAATTCGGTTCCGACGTTGGTCGGGCCTGATCTTTACCAGTATGATGCTTGTTTCAGGAGTGGCACGGGCGGAAACGCTGTTGACGCTTGAGCAGGCTGAGGCCATGGCCTTGCAACATAATCCGGGCTTGTCGGCAGTCGGCAAGCAGGCGGAAGCCATGGCCGAGATTCCGCCACAGGTCGGCGCATTGCCGGACCCTGTGATCAGTATGAATGCGATGAATCTGCCGACAGATTCATTTTCATTAACCCAGGAAAATATGACCCAGATGCAACTGGGGGTATCACAGGCATTTCCTTTCCCCGGCAAGCTTGGCTTAAAGGAAGAGGCGGCACGGCATCTGGCTGATGCGGCGCGACAGAATGAGGCAGAATTCCGCTTGCTGCTGTTACGCAATGTGCGTATTCACTGGTGGAACCTGGCCTACCTGGACAAGGCACTGACGATTATTCGTCGCAACCAGGATTTGTTGCGTAATCTGGTACGGGTCGCTGAAACGAAGTACAAGACCGGCAAGGGATTGCAGCAGGATGTGTTACTGGCACAACTGGAACTTTCCAAACTGCTTGAACAGGAAATCAGGCTATCTGCCGAACGGGAACGGGAAGAAGCATCATTGAATGCCCTGATGGGCCAGCCGGCCAAAACGCAGCTGCATCTGCCGGAACAGCAGCAGCACGGTCTTGCCGCTATCCATATTGATGTGGCCGCCCTGAAGGCGGAGGCAAAACATACGCGGCCAATGTTGCTGGCGATGGATGAGCGTGTTCAGGCAGCGGATGCCATGGTCTCACTGGCTGAGAAAGACTATTATCCTGATTTCAAAGTGGGCGGGGCTTATGGGTTCCGGCAAGGGGTTAATCCGGCCAATGGTCGTTCGCGCCCGGATTTCGCTTCATTGATGCTCAGCATGACGATTCCGCTGTACAGTGGCAGCAAGCAGGACCGGGCGCTTGATCAGCGACATGCCGAAAAGGCAGAGGCGGAATTCTCCTGGCAGGATGCCGTGAATCAGGTGGATGCCGAGATCGATGTCGCGGCATCGGATTTTGTGCGGGCACGTGATCAGGTCGTATTGTTTGAAAAGGGGATTATTCCTCAGGCACGTCAAACCACGTCCTCCATGCTGGCCGGCTATCAGGTAAACAAGGTGGACTTTCTCAATCTTGTCCGCGCCCAGCTCAGCGAATTCAATACCGATATCCGTTACTGGCGGCAAATTGCCCGGGCACATCAGGCCCATGCACGACTGGCCGCTGCCGCAGGCCGGCAGGTGCTCGAATGAATACCACGATACACAGTTTTTTCAGGAGCGATCTATGAAGTTCAAACAGACAGGACTAACGCTTGCAGTATTGCTGGCAGGGCTGGCGCTGGGGTATGTGTTTTCCGGCATGTCATCATCGAAGCTTTCGGGAAGCGATGGGCAGGAGGCTTCCGGTGATGGTCCCTGTGCCGGTGGCGCCCAGCCATTAATGTGGCGTAATCCGATGAATCCGTCGGTTACCAGTCCGACATTCCAGAAAGATGCGATGGGCATGGATTATATTCCGGTGTGCGCCGAAGATGCGGCAGGTGGCGGCAGTGCCCCGGCCGGTACGGTAACCATCGATCCGACGGTGACGCAGAACATGGGGGTACGTGTAACAAAAGCCGTGCAAAAGACGGTTTCCCGCGAGATCACGACCGTGGGCCGGATTACCTATGATGAGACGTTGCTGACAACACTGCATCCCAAGGTGGACGGCTGGGTGGACAAGCTGTTTGTCGATAAAACCGGCGAAGTGGTGAAGGAAGACACCATGCTGTTGTCTTTCTATTCACCGCAACTGGTGGCCACCCAGGAGGAATACCTGCTGGCCCTGTCCAACTGGGAATTGCTGAAGGAAAGCCCTTATGCGGATGTTCGGGAGGGGGCAAAACGCCTGCTGGATTCTTCGCTGGATCGCTTGCGCTTCTTTGATGTCGCCGAGCATCAGATTCGGGCATTGCAGAAAACGCATCGGGTACGCAAGAGCATGCATATTCATGCGCCGGCGGCCGGTGTGGTGACGAAAATCGGTGTGCGCGAAGGCGCGCATGTCACGCCGGCTTCGGAGTTATACCAGATCGCCGACTTGTCGCGGGTCTGGGTGTTGGCCGACTTGTACGAATATGAAATCCCCTGGGTTAAAACCGGTGATCCGGCGCGTTTGCTGATTACCTCATTGCCTGAACATGATTTCATTGGTCATATCACCTATATCTATCCTTATCTCGATCCGAAAACGCGAACCAACAAGGTGCGTATTGAATTCGATAACAGGGCAGGGCTGCTCAAGCCGGATATGTTCGGCGATGTGACGATCGTGGCCGGTGAGAAGAAAAGCGGTGTATTCGTGCCGCGTGAATCGGTGCTGGTGACGGGCAAGAACGCGCATGTCTTCGTGCAGACGGCTCCGGGGCGCTTTGAACCGCGCATCGTGCGCACGGGCGCAAGCACGGATGGGCTGGTGGAAATTCTTACAGGCGTCAAAGCCGGTGAGCTGGTGGTATCCAGCGGCCAGTTCCTGATTGATTCTGAATCCTCGATTCGCGAGGCCGCCGCCAAAATGGTTGCCCCGAAACCGCCCGCGACAGGTTCCGAAGATATGGATATGTCGGGCATGGACATGAAGGACATGCAGATGGAGGAGGCGCCACAGGATCAACATGACAGCATGGATGGTATGAACATGGATGGCCGGAAATGAACAGCATTCACACGGATTCTGATTTTACGGCAGAGGGGTTAACAGCATGATTGGCAAGATTATTGATGCGAGCCTGCGCAACAAGCTGATTGTGCTGATTTTTACCGGCATTCTTGTGGCTGCCGGCGTCTTTGCCGTGAAAAATATCTCTCTCGATGCGATTCCCGACCTGTCCGATGTGCAGGTGATTGTCTTTACCGATTACGCGGGTCAGGCGCCGCAGGTGGTTGAGGATCAGGTGACCTATCCGTTGACCACGGCACTGCTGGCCGTGCCGCATTCCAAGGTAGTACGCGGGTATTCGTTTTTCGGCTTCTCGGTGGTGTATATTATCTTTGAAGATGGCACCGATATGTACTGGGCGCGTTCCCGCGTGCTGGAGTACCTGAACTATGTGGCCGGGCGCCTGCCGCAAGGGGTGACGCCGACACTGGGGCCGGATGCTACCGGCGTGGGCTGGGTCTATGAATATGCCCTGGTCGATACGAATGGCACGCATGACCTGGCCGAATTGCGCTCGATTCAGGACTGGTATATGCGCTATGCCCTGCAGACCGTGAACGGGGTATCCGAAGTGGCTTCCATCGGTGGCTATGTGAAGCAGTATCAGGTGGAAGTGGACCCGAATGCACTGGCCGAATATGGCATTCCGCTGGCCAGGGTCAGGCATGCGATCAAACGCAGCAATAATGATGTCGGCGGTCGCCTGCTCGAAATGGGTGAGACCGAGTTCATGGTGCGAGGTAAGGGCTATCTGAAGGGCATTGCCGATCTGGAAACGATTCCCGTTGGTGTCGACAGTCACGGTACCCCGATCCTGTTACGCGATGTGGCGCATGTTCACCTGGGCCCTGAACTCAGACGTGGCCTTGCCGAGCTTGATGGCGAGGGCGAGGTTGTCGGTGGCGTGATCATTATGCGTTATGGCGAAAATGCGCTGACCACGATTGAGGCCGTTCGCGAAAAACTGGAAGAACTCAAGGACGGTTTGCCGGAGGGCGTGGAGATTGTGCCGACCTACGATCGCGGCGGCCTGATTGAACGCGCCGTGGAAAACCTCAGAGACAAGCTGTTTGAGGAATTTCTGGTGATTTCACTTGTGTGCATGCTGTTTCTGATGCATGCGCGAAGTGCGCTGGTGGCGATCGTGACCCTGCCCCTGGGGGTGCTGATTGCCTTTATGTTGATGCAATGGCAGGGGCTGGCCGCCAATATTATGAGTCTCGGCGGTATTGCCATCACGCTCGGCGCCATGGTCGATGGCGCCATCGTATTGATTGAAAATGCGCACAAGCATCTGGAACAGGCGGAACACGAGAAAGGGGGACAACTGACGATTGCCGAACGCTGGCTGGCCATTGGCAGTGCATCGCGCGAAGTCGGGCCGGCACTGTTTTTCTCGCTGTTGATTATTACCGTATCCTATATGGCGATTTTCACGCTGGAGGCGCAGGAAGGCCGCCTGTTCAAGCCGCTGGCTTTCACGGCGACCTATGCCATGTTGGGTTCGGCCGTGCTGGCGGTGACGCTGGTGCCGCTGCTGATGGGCTGGTTCATTCGCGGCAAGGTTATGCCGGAAGAAAAAAATCCGGTGAATCGCGCCCTGCAGTGGATGCATGGCCCGGTATTGAACGCGGCCCTGAAACACAAGGGTCTGACCCTGTTCATCGCACTGGGATTGCTGTTTTCGATGGCGGTGCCTGTATCGAAGATTGGCTCGGAGTTCATGCCGCCACTGGATGAGGGCGATATCCTGTATATGCCGACCACCTTTCCCGGCATTTCCATCACCAAGGCCAGGGAATTGTTGCAGCAAACGGATCGTATTCTCAAAACCTTTCCGGAAGTGCAGTCGGTGTTCGGGAAAATCGGCCGTGCGGATACAGCGACCGATGCTGCGCCGCTGGCCATGGTGGAAACGATAATTCGTTTGAAGCCGAAGGAGGAATGGCCGGATCCGGACAAGACGACACAGGAGCTGATGCGTGAAATGGACGCGGAGATCAAATTTCCGGGCCTGGCCAATGCCTGGACGTACCCGATCAAAACGCGTATCGACATGCTTTCCACCGGCATCAAGACACCGATCGGTATCAAGGTGTCGGGACCGGATCTGAACGTGCTGCAGAAGGTCGGTGAGGATATTGAACGGGCGGTCAAGACGCTGCCGGAAACGACATCGGCATTCAGTGACCGGGCTGCGGGCGGCTATTATCTGGATATCGATATCCAGCGCGATCAGGCGGCACGTTATGGTCTGACCATCGGTGATATCGAGGATGTGATTCAGTCCGCCATTGGCGGCATGAATGTGACGCAAACCGTGGAAGGACTGGAACGTTACCCGGTGAATCTGCGCTATCCGCGCGATTATCGCAGTGATCCCGAGGCATTGAAACGGGTACTGATTCCGACGCCGACCGGGGCGCAGATCCCGCTGATTGCCGTGGCCAATATCGATATCGTGCGTGGCCCGCCATCGATCAAAAGCGAAAACGCACGCCCCAATG
The DNA here is from genome assembly GCA_015488375.1 of Mariprofundaceae bacterium. GTDB lineage: Bacteria > Pseudomonadota > Zetaproteobacteria > Mariprofundales > Mariprofundaceae > J005. The sequence goes on from WFNX01000147.1 coordinate 25,838, forward strand.
CCTGGATTTATGTGGATATCAGTTCCAGTGATATTGGCGGTTATGTGGCGAAGGCGAAGCAGGTCATTGCCGATCAGGTGAACATTCCGGCCGGGTATACGCTGGAATGGTCGGGCCAGTTTGAATATATGGAACGGGCAGCGGCGAAAATGCGCATTGTCATTCCCGCAACCCTGCTGCTGATTTTTCTGTTGCTGTATTTCAACTTCGGCAATCTGACCGCGCCTGTCGTTGTGATGTGTTCCGTGCCGTTTTCGCTGATTGGCGGCTTCTGGCTGGTATGGTGGCTGGGCTTCAATCTCTCGGTTGCCGTTGCCGTCGGCTTTATTGCGCTGGCTGGTGTGGCGGCTGAAATCGGCGTGCTGGTATTGACGTTCATCGACCAGGAAGTCGCGGCGCGACGGGCTCAGCACAAGGGCAGGTTTTCCGTTGAAGACCTTCGCGCCGCGGTACAGGCCGGTGTGGCCAAGCGTGTGCGGCCGATTGCCATGACGGCCACGGCGGTGATTGCAGGGCTGGTGCCGATCATGCTTGGTGGAGGTACGGGTTCGGATGTCATGCAGCGCATCGCCGCACCGATGATCGGGGGCATGGTGACGACGACATTATTGTGTCTGATCGTGTTGCCGGTGATTTACGGCGCGTTATTGCAGATCAAGGAAAGGCAAAGGCTTCGTGAAGCAAGGGAGAAAACATGAAGAGTAAAATGCGTATCACCATGTTCGCAGCATTGCTGCTGAATGCTGTGTTTATCGCCGGATGTGACAGAGCCGGGCAGGATGAACCCTCTGCCGGAACCGTCACGGCACCGGCGGCGATGGCAGAACCATCCGCCCTGCCGGAAGTGGTTATGTACAAATCACCAACATGTCAGTGTTGTGGCGGCTGGGCCGAGCATTTGCGCAAGGCCGGGTTTACGGTCATCGAACATCCGCGAGAGGATATGGCGGCGATCAAGGCTGAGTACGGGGTTCCCGAAAAACTGGCATCCTGTCATACGGCCGTGGTGGATGGCTATATCATTGAAGGCCATGTGCCGGCTGATGATGTGAAGCGTTTGCTGAAGGAGCATCCACAGGTGACAGGCTTGACAGCGCCGGGTATGCCGATGCAGTCGCCGGGCATGCAGGAAGAGGGCAAGGCGCCGAGGCATTATCAGGTGTTATCCTTTGACAAAACAGGTCATACCACGGTGTTCCGGAGGTATGAATGATGGCACGGGGTTTTTTCGTTATATCACTGCTCGCCTTGTTGTTGGCAGGTTGTTCCGCCAGCGAGCCTCTGACGTTGCCGATCAAGGGCAAGTCCATGCCCCGTTTGCAACTGACGAATCTGGACGGTGAAACGTTCAGCAGTCATAAGGTGTTTGCCGACAAGGTCGTGATTCTCAATGTCTGGGCGACCTGGTGTCCACCGTGCCGTCAGGAAATGCCGGACCTGATTCGTCTCTCCGAAATGTTGCCCAGGGACAAGTTTCTCGTGGCAGGTCTGGCGGCGGATAATAATGCTGAGGATGTACGCGCATATATTGAGCAGCAGAAGATTCCCTTCCCGATTTATTGGGACAAGGGCGGCAAGGCGATTGCTGCCGAAAAGCTGGGTGTATTCAAATATCCGGAAACCTTTATCATCAACCGATACGGTATTTTTGTAGAGAAGGTTGTCGGCGCGTTTCCCTGGGCCGATCCCCAGATGGTGGAGGTTCTGAATGGTATTTATAACACGGGCAAGGTGCCTGCAGCACGCAAATAGAGTGACGAGAGATTAACAGATTGATAAGGAGAAAATCATGAAAAAGATGCAGTCAATAATGATTATTGCAATGGGCCTGTTCGCTATACCTCAGGCAATGGCTTCGGAAATGCATGAAGGGGCAGGCAATCCATGCTCGATGGAACATCATTCACCCATGGATGAGAAGATGGCCGGAATGAAGGGTGCATTTCTGGCGCAGAAACAGGTGGATGGTTACATGGTCAGTTTTCATATTATGAAAGCGCCGGAGAACATGCAGCATGGTGGTTCACACCACGTTATGATCAAGGTTGAGAAGGATGGCAGGCTGTCGGGTGATATTGTGGTCAATTCCAAGGTGACCCATCCCAATGGTGAATCTGAATCCAAAATGATGATGAAAATGGGTGACTGGTATATGGCTGCATATGATCTCGGCCACCCCGGTCCGCATCAGGTGATGGTGTTGTTCAAGACGGCGGATGGAACCAAGCACTTTGTCGGCATTGATTTCCCGGAACATTGAGGAGAAGTTATGTCTATAAACAGATTATCGGCCCTGACGCTTATGCTGTTATTCGGCCTGCTGAGTGTGACTGCGCATGCCGCTGATCAGCAGGCATTGCAGACATCGAACATGAAGCATAAAGAGGGCTTTATCGCTATTAAAAATATTGATGGTGTTCACAGTGTGACCTTTCACATCATGAGAGCCCCGGATGGTACGGGTTACAGTCATGACGAATATCATGTCATGGTCAGTATTGAGAAGAATGGCAAGCCATTGCATGGACTGCAGGTTTCATCGCAAGTGATTCACCCGGATGGCAGTACCGGGGGATATCATCCTATGGTGGAACTGGATGGCTGGTATATGGCGCGTTTCCGCTTCGGCCATGATCGGGACAGGCATCTGGTGAGCGTGCGCTTCTCAGACGGGGATAAATCCTATGTATCCAGTATTTCTTATCCTGAATAGGAATACGATAGCGGTTACGCAGAGGGGCTGAAATGGTACAGAGACGCTGTCCGGTTTGTGGTATGGAGACAGAGGGCTCAGCAATCCATGCCCGGCATGCAGGGCTGGTCTATGATTTCTGCTCGTCGCAATGTCGGGAAAATTTTGTTGCCCGTCCCTCGTTATATATTGGTAAGCAGGCAGGGCAGAGAAAGGCGGTCATTAAACGCAGACATTTTGTTCTGGATCGCGCGATGAATGATGCACAGCGAGCGCATGTGATACGGGCGATTGAAGGGTTGATGGGTGTACAGCATGTGGATATCGGAAACCGCAGAGTAAGCATTGACTACAACCTGCTGGAAGCGCGGGCTGAACAGATTGAGCGAGCCTTGCTTGAGGCTGGTGCCACGCTTGGCGGTGGCTGGAGCGAGCGGTTGAAGCGCGGCTGGATCCATTATACCGAAGAAAATGAACTGGATCACCTAGCTAGTAGTGGGGCGGCCTGCTGTAACAAGCCGCCGGCCAGGGGATAAGGAATCAATGGTGTATAACGTCTTCGCTTTTCTGGTGTCCCGAATGGTTGGCTACTATGAAAAGCATTCTGTTTTGCGATGAAAGACAGGATGCGGCGGGTTAAGGTATGACAAGTGTTCGTTTGGGTGTGGTGTTAAGTGCTGGCGGGGTGCGAGGTGTTTATGCCCATACCGGATTTCTTGAGGCAATCGAGGCCATGCATCTGCCGGTGCATGCAGTTGCTGGATGCAGTGCTGGTGCCATTATTGGTGGAATCTATGCCAGTGGTACACCGCTGGAGAACTGGCTGAAATCTCTGGGTGGTTTGCGGCGTGACGATTTTTGGACTCCCGGATCATGGCGGCGTGCGCTGTGGGAACTGGTACGGTATCGTGCCTGTAGGTTTACCGGTGTGGCGACAACGACTGCTTCCCTGGCGTTTTGTCGGGAAAATATAGCAGTGGATAGCTTTAATGCCTGCCGGATTCCGTTCCATGCCGTGGCGACAAGTCTGGCAAGTGGACAGAAGGTGATGTTTTCAAGTGGAGACCTGGCGCTTGGCATTGCGGCCAGCGCATCGATTCCGCTGCTTTATCAGCCAGTCGAAATCGAAGGAGAATATTACTGTGATGGCGGGGTTATGGATCTGGGGCCAACCGATGCGATCTGTTGCCATCATGGTCTGGATGTCCTGATTGTGCACCACGTAGCCACTCGTTTAAAAGGCTTCCATGGGGTTGAAAACAGTGACAACTGGCCGATTCTGGAAATTGTCGATACACTGATGTTTCGCAACCGGCCCTGGTATTTGTCGAATCAGCCGTTGACCTTCCGCCAGTGTCCCTGCGGTTGTAATGCGCTGATTATTGTACTTGAGCCGCAATTACCGGAGTTGCCCTGGCCGCAGATTGCAGGTGGGCCCGAGGTACAGGCAATGGCGTTGAGGCAGACCCGCGCATTGCTCGAGCCATGGCTTGATTCGATACAAAACAATCTGAATGAGCTGAGGAAGCAGACTCAGCCCTTGGAGCAGGGCATGGTGGTCGGAGGTTGTCATTGTTAGCGAATGAGAAATGCGCGTATCCCGGAGCTATGTATGTCTCCGATGCTGGTCTCGCGGGGGGCTACCGTATGAGGAAGGCTCCAAGGAGATTATTGTGGATTCGCTAGCTGTAGCTCTGCTTGGCGCCGATGCTACCGAGGCAAGGGCGGCATCAATGCTACTTAGAGCTTCGTTCGTTTTTCTGAGTCTGTTTTCTCTCAGTGGCTGTGGTTTGGACTCTCAGCAGCCAAGGTGGTATTCCGATCAGCAGGTTACCCAAGGCAAGGAGTTGTTCCAGAAGCACTGTGCTAGCTGTCATGGGTTCAATGCCCAAGGGATGTATGCGGACTGGAAGTCCAGGCTTTCCGATGGATACCTGCCGCCGCCGCCGTTGAATGGAACGGCGCATGCCTGGCACCATCGCTTGCCCTTGCTGCAGGAAATCGTCAGGAAGGGTGGAGCCCTTTATGATGGCAAGATGCCCGGTTTTGCCGGGGTCCTAAGCGAGGATGAGATTTTTTCAGTCATTGCCTATTTCCAGAGCTTTTGGGATGAAGAGACATATGGCATGTGGTCAGAGATGCAGAAAACGGGTGGCAATGGGTTTGGAGCAAAAAGCGGTGGTTAGGCAACGGGATGGCTATCATTCACTTACTCGCTGGTTACACGCTGCCTTGGCGCTTGGGGTGATTTTTCAGCTGGTGTGTGCGGGCCTGATGGTTCATCCTGAGCACGAGGCTGCCTCCGATGCTGCGGGGGATATTCATGATGAGGGAGTACTGGATGAATCTGAGTATTCGTTGCGACAGAAAGATGATTCCGGTGAAGCGTGGATGAGGGCGCATCGTAGTGGAGGCGTTGTAGTTGCGATTATCGTGTTGACCAACCTGTTATGGGCTGTAGTTGCCAGAGGCAACCCGAAGAAACGTCAGATTACTGTATTGTTTTCTATCCGTTACTGGCAACAGGCGCGAACCATTGCAAGGCAATTCCCCCTGATGCTGGCGGGGAGGCAACCTTTGCCTGAGCCCGGCAATGCACTGTCTTTGGTGACTGAAATGCTTGGATTATTAACGATGACAGCAATGGCTGTCAGTGGGTACATGATCTGGAATTTGTGGGCTGGTCCTGATTATACTGTTTCCGAAATAGCAGAGTTTTGGGTAGATATTCATGCGGGATTTGCTATACTATTATTATTATATTTGGTTGGACATGTATCTATGGCGATGGTGTATGCCAGCAAAGGTGACCCGGTGTTTACACGAATTATCCCATGGAGACGAAGGTATAAAGCAGATGAAATTTGATCAAAGGCCCTGATTTTGAGATCGGAAATTAAGTTTATCGAACCAGTTCTGATTCGGTGCCCGTCAGAATTGGAAAACATTGGGCACCAAAACAAGGAGGCTGATATGCTGAAAAAGAGTGGAGTGGCCCTGCTGTCAGGTGCAATGCTGATAGCAGTTCCGACAATCTATAGCGGGGAGTCAGGCACGATGTCTGATGCTCAACATCGCAAGGTTATGGGTGGTATGCATCACCCCGAACATGCCGGAGAGGCGAACAAACAGGATGACGACAGGAAAAAATCGACGATGTCTGATGCCCAGCATCGCAAGGTTATGAGTGGCATGCATCATCCCGAACAT
>WFNX01000148.1 GCA_015488375.1 Mariprofundaceae bacterium
ACCGTACGGGAAAGTGTGGCCTGACGCATCATCGGTATCACGGCCTGATGCAGCGGATGCTGCTGGTACGCCTCCAGCGCGGCCCTGTCCTGCAGATCCGCGATCAGCACCATATCCGCCGACTGTTCGGAATGCAGAAAGTCCAGACCAACCTGAATATCCAGCAACCCCGGAATCCGACCGCGCAGGGCTTCAAGCGCTTCTTTCAGCCTGTGGCCGTCCTCCCGCTTTTTCAGACGCCACATGACGATATGCCGAACCATACTTCTTCCTCCCCCTGGCAAGGGCAGATGCTAACGCTGCCGCTGATAAAAGCAGTAACGATTGCGCCCTTCCTGCTTTGCCTGATACATGGCCTGATCAGCACAACGCAGCAAATGGTCGCTATCATCACCATCGTCCGGATAAACGGCAATGCCGATGCTGCAGCCAATCGCCAGACTTCTGTCATCGTCAGTGAACGGCTCCGCCAGTGCCTGCAATATCTTGTCCGCAACAAATTCGGCATCGCTGCCGCTCTGCAATTCAGCAAGCACAATGGCGAACTCATCACCGCCAAGCCGGGGGCAACCGTATCAATTTCACGCACACAGCCAATCAATGTCCTGGCAACATGCCTGAGCAATCTGTCGCCTGCGGCATGACCGAAACGATCATTAACGGGTTTGAACCCGTCCAGATCCAGATACAGCACGGCAAAGGCCGTGCGATGTCGTCTGGCCAGCGCCAGCGTATGCTCCAGCCGGTCCATGAAACGCATCCGGCTGGTTAAACCGGTCAATTCATCATGATACGCCAGATAACGCAGCCTTTGCTCGCTGTGATTGCGTTTCTCGATCGCCACGGAATACAGCCATGCCAGGGATAACAGCAACATTGCAAAGATGGCCGACCATAATCCCAGGCTGTGTTGCAGCGAGGATACCCTGGCCACGGCATCGGCATCCGGGTAACGCACGAGCAATTTCCAGAAATATTCATCAGGCGGAGCCGATAACTTCAGCTTTGGAATATGCGCCAGGTCCCTGAAAGGATAAATCGTACTGAAAGCATAATGCATATTATCAAGATCAAACGTGCCTGACTCACTGCTCCGGATGGCCCGCCACAACGCCGGCTGCTGCCGAGCCAGATTATGTTGCCGGCGAGCCTCGATAACAAAACCCCACTCGCTTTGCGGCGACGGTCCCACCAGCCAGTAGCCATCACGGTTGAGCATCAGCGTCTTGCCATTCCCCGCCACCTGCTCCCTGAGCAGCTTCAGCAAATGAGAAGCCTGATAATTCAGCACCAGCAGACCGACCTTTTGTTGCGGCGCCGCGAACACGGGCATACTCAGACGAATGGTTGGCTTGAAAGGAACCTCAACCGCTCCATGCTCGATGTTAAGGTCCAGCGGAGATATAAATAAATCATTTGGCCCCAGCCGGATGGCCTGACGAAAATAATATCGCCTGCTTTTGTCCTGCAACTGGTCCCTGGGCACCAGCGCTGGATGCCCGTTGTTATAATTGGCCCGCTCGACCTCATGACCCTGCAAATCCAGCAGGCGCAACTGGTCAAAAAGTTCCGTGGTATTAAGAAACGAGACCATATCATCGGCAAAGCCCCTGCGCCCGGCCTCATCAGTAAATGGTTTATGCAGACGAACCTGATCCGCCAGAAACAGCATCGAATAGCCGACCTGTTTGAGATTAAAGGCAATGGCACGCGCCTTGATCTGTAAATGATGCATTTCCTCGAGAGCGATCCTGTCTCTCGCGTTATGCAATGCCTGCAGATAGAAGGTGATGCCGAAGCCTGACACCAACAGCAGAATCAACACGGCATAACGAACAAAACGCAAAATAATATTGCGCCGATTGAGCGAGTTCCGGCCCGGATCATTCATCATGCATTCCTGAATATCCACAGATCATAGCCGTTCCCGACCGTCCTATCCAGCAACGATATGCCGGCACTGTTCGCCACATGACCGCAGCAGTTCCCCGAACAGGCGAAACTCCTCATCCCGACTGCTTCCCTTGCGCCAGGCCAGGGCAATCTCGCGCCCGCCGCTATCAGGCAGCTCGAAAAGCCGGATACTGGCAGGCAAGGAAGCATGACGGGCCATGGCCGGAATAAACGTCACCCCCAGGTCTGCAGCAACCATCTGCAACAGTGTCTGCAAACTGGTTGCAGAAAAGCGGCTGACCTGTTCGCTATCGCGGAAACGACAGGCCTGCAAGGCATGTTCACGCAGGCAATGGCCGTCATCGAGCAACAGCACGCTCTCCGCCGGCAATGCTTGCACATCCGGGCTCCCGTCATCGCCATTCAGCCAGCGGGAATCATGCCGGCAGGCCAGCAGGAAAGGCTCCCTGAACAACGGCATCGTCACCACATGCTTCAACTCAAACGGCAAGGCAACAAGAATGAGATCCAGTCTTCCCTGCAGCAACTGCTCATGGACATCCAGCGTCTTTTCTTCTCTCAGGTACAACTGCAAATCAGGAAATTCCCGATACACGGCGGGTAATACCAATGGCAAAAAGAAGGGAGCAATGGTCGGAATCACACCCAGGGTAAGGTGCCCGCTTAACGGCTCCTGCTGACTCTCCGCCATACGAATCAGCACATCCATTTCCGCCAGACAACGTCGGGCCTGTTCCGCAACAGCATGGCCAGTATCCGTAAAGATCACACTTCTGTTGGTACGATCAACCAGCCTGATGCCCAGCCGGCTTTCCAAATCCTTAATCGCCAGGCTGAACGCCGATTGCGACAAACAACAGGATTCAGCCGCCCGCCCAAAATGTCGATGCTCATCCAGCGCAACAAGAAAGCGTAACTGTTTTACGGTAGGCAGCACCATGGCTCACTCCTGCATCTCCCGGCATTATCATTTGCCGATTCAATGATAAACATTTATATATTCAAATTTACCTATAAGTCAACTACGTTATTCTTTATCGATGCCCGCTCGGGTCTTTACCCAAAGGAGGAATATATGAAAAATCACATTATCAACATCATAACCATTGCCATGGTCACGCTGGTTTTTGCCATGCCGGCCACTGCCGATGATCTGCGCGAATGGCAACTGCCGCCAGTGCCTGTACCGGCAGATAACCCGCAAAGTCAGGCCAAGGTCGCCCTGGGACAACAACTGGCCTTTGACACCCGTTTATCAAAAAACGACTCGATCAGCTGCGCCGGCTGTCACCTGCCCTTTGCCGGCGGTGGCGGACACACGCCTCGTGCATTCGGCCATGGTGGTGAACTCGGCCGCTGGGCTCCGTCATGGATCAATGCCGCCTATGCCACCAGCCTGTTCTGGGATGGACGGGCATCATCGCTGGAAGAGCAAACCGGCGCTTTGCCGGGACATATGGGCCCAATCAGCGCACCGGGAGAAATGGCTGGCGACGTCCAGGCGATCGTGAAAAAACTCAATGCCATTCCCGGCTATCGCAAACAGTTTAAACAGGTGTTTGGCGAAGGCGTCACGGCAGAAAATATCGCTAAAGCCATTGCCGCATTTGAACGTACCCTGATCGCCTTCAACGCGCCGTTCCAGCGTTATGTCCGTGGCGATAAGACGGCAATCTCGCCAGCCGCCAAACGGGGCTTTGCCCTGTTTAGGGGTAAGGCGCAATGCATTGCCTGCCACACACCACCGCTGCTTACCGACAATGCCTTCCACAACATCGGCGTACCCCAGGTCGGCCCGCTGAAAGAGGATCAGGGGCGTTATGCCATTACAAAGGACACAGACGATATGCGCGCATTTAAAACGCCGTCATTGTACAATTCCGCATCATTCGCCTTTTTCATGCATGATGGCGCCATGTCCACCATGGAGGAAGTCATCGAGCATTACAATCAGGGCGGCAACCCGAAGGATCGCAGCCAAAGCCCGCTGATCACGCCCCTGAAGCTGACTGCCCGTGAAAAAGCCGACCTGATTGCGTTCATGCAAACACTGACCGACCCTGAATTAAACCATATTCATCGTCCTCGCCTGCCTTGATGCGCATCAGCCCCGGCATTGCCGGGGCTGAATATATCGGTACTCCATCACCCCCCCCCTGTTTACATATTAGGATATTATTATATAATGCGAAAAAAACATGAAAGGAGCAGGCCATGGCCACCGTAACGTTAAGCAAAGAAAATTTTGCATCTCAGGTCAGCAACCATGATATGGTTGTCATCGACTTCTGGGCTCCCTGGTGCGGACCATGCCAGTCATTTGGCCCTGTTTTTGAGGCCGTATCAGACACCCGCGATGACATTCTGTTCGCCAAAATAAACACGCAGGATGAACCCGAACTGGCGAGCTATTTCAATGTTCGCTCCATCCCCACGCTGGTTGTGATCCGGGACAATATCGTCATCTTTTCACAGCCGGGGGCCCTGCCAAAGGCCGCACTGGAAGATGTGCTCCGGCAATGCAAGGCACTGGATATGGACAGCGTTCGCAACGACATTGCCGCAGCACAGACAACCTGATTCGACCCGGCGATCATGATGGCGAGTGCTGCCGGATCATGGTCTGCAGCACAAAACCTGCCAGCATGAAGCCAAACAGGTTCGGCATATAGGAAATTGTACCGTTGACCGCCCGGGGCGCCGCATCCGGATCGCCCGGAATCGCTTGCTGGGGCAGGGGCTTGATGGGCGGTTCAGGCGAGAAGACCACCGGGTAGTCCAGCGATTTACCCATCTTGCGCAATCGGTGCCGCAAATTTCTCGCCAGACCGCAGTGATGCGTTTGTGCAAGCCGGGTGATTTGCGCTCGGGTCACATCCAGCCTGCCGCCTGCACCAAGGCTCGAGGCCACCGGAATGCCAAGATCCTGGCAGGCCGCCACCAGCACCGCCTTGCAGCTGACCGAATCGATGCAATCGAGCACATAATTGAAGCCGGCGGCTTCGAGTCGCTGGTGAATATTGTCGGGGCGCAGAAACAGATCCCAGACCTCAAGCCTGATCTGCGGATTGATGCCGCGAATGCGTTCTGCCATCACCGCGGCCTTGGAACGACCCAGTGCGTCAACACTACAGACAAGTTGCCGGTTCATATTGGACAGGCCCACCGTGTCATGATCCACAATCGTCATGCGGCCAATGCCCGCACGGGCCACAGCCTCGGCTGCCGCCCCGCCCACACCGCCCAGGCCCACCACAGCAATATGCTTGCGCGACAGCCGGGCAAGCCCTTCATCTCCGATCAGGATACGTGTGCGCTCCTGCGCCGTACCGGCATCATAGGTCATTGTTCACCCCAAAACTTTCAAGATTAAACAGCCTGACCGCATTGGCATTGAGCCGCGCAGCCATGGCTTCAGGCGCAAGATTGCGAATGCCGGCCATTTCTTCAAGCAGGCGAGGCAACACCGCAGGTTCATTGAGCATCCCTCTCTGCAGCGACTGATCAGGCGCATCCGATTCAAGCAACAAAAATTCAGCCGGAATATCGGCGACGAGCTTCCGCAAACGACCGGACTTGACGAGCATCGTGCCAATACCGAGACAGAAGCCCATCTCCACGAGGCGTTCAGCCTGCACGGACGAGCCTGCAAAACCATGCACCACACCGCGAATGCCGGGATAAGCCCTGAGCAACCGGATCAACCGATCCAGTGCTTTATATGCATGCAGGATCACCGGCTTATGCATCTGTTCGGCCAGCTGCAGCTGCTGCTCGAACCAATGCTCCTGCACGGCCTGCCGTGGCCGTTCCGGCCCGAAATCAAGCCCGCACTCGCCCAGTGCCACCGCACCGGGGAGAAGCCGGCGCAATTCTCTCAGATGTACATCGCGATGCCGCTCGCAATACCACGGGTGGATACCGAATGCCGGATGAAGGCCGGGATATCGGCCGGCCAGGCGGACAAGATGCGGCCATTCCTCGCTTTTCGCCGACGGCACAACCCAGCAATCAACCCCGGCCAAAGCAGCCCGGGACATAACCGCCGCCCGGTCGGCATCAAAGCGTTCATCGGCCAGATGACAATGGCTGTCGATCAACATTCGGCAAGCTTGCCAAAAAACCTTGCCGACAACCATGTCTGCGCGAAAAAGGAAAATGCTCTCTGCGCTTAGACAACACCCCGGAGACTATTGCCGGATCAGCTGATAGCCCAGTTCAAAACGGCCACTACGCTGCGGAACAAACAGCGGCAGATGTTCAGACCACTGCCAGTGTGAGGCATCGAATAATTTGCGCATCGCGAGCAAATCACAATGGAACGGCGGACCGCCTTCCGCTCCGGTCTGCATGAACAGCGCATAAAGCCGCCCGCCAGGATTCAGCCACTCAAAGAGTCTGGCTTCATAAGCCCCGCGCTGATTCGGGCGAATCGCACACAGGCAGGTCTGCTCATAGATTGCATCGAATGGCACATCCGGCTTGTAGTCAAACAGATCACCCGAAATGATCTCGGCCGTAACATCTGCCGCATGCAGAGCCGCCTGCAAGTGCGCAATGGCCGAAGGCGCGATATCGATCGCCGTTACGGCAAAACCGCGACGGGCCAGCTCCACGACCTCATAGCCGCGACCGCAACCTGGAATCATGATGCGGCAGGGGGAAAGGCCGTTTTCCAGCCATTGTGCCAGTGCCGGGCTGCAGGCAGCACGGTCCCAGCCGGTTTCGCCTGCCTGATAGCGCTGCTCCCAGTCGTTCATTATTGCGGTACAGGCTGCGGCTTTTCCCCCCGTTTAATCAGACGTACCAGAATCACCGCTTCCAGAGCCAGCCCGGCCATGGCCAGTGCGCCAAAACCGATATGACTGAACCACTGACAGAGCACGACCCAGGCCACAATCAGCAAGATAACCAGCAAGCCGACAATACCCTGAACCAGTTCACGCAATACGACCGGCAATCGCGCAGCCATGCGCAACAGCCTGCGAAATGGAGCCGCCAGCATGGATTCAAAGCACTCAAACGAAGCAGGCCGTTTCATTAAAACCCAACCGAGCGTAATAATGGCAATGGCAAACAGACCGTAATCGACCAGCAACCAGGCAAAATCGAGGCCATCCATCCATTTCGGCGGCCCCTGTCGCGTCACGTAAGCTTCACCCTGATCCAGCGGGTCGGCATATGCCGGAAGCGGCAGCAACATAATTATCCATCGTAAGTATTGCATGGTTTCTTCTCCTTTTTCTGCCGCTCTTCCCAGCATCGCATGGCGTGCAGGGCCAAAGTCATGGCCAATACAATGCCCCCGGCGGCCGTTGCATGCCAGCCATGGGTATTTACCCAATGGCATAATAACAACCAGCCGACGATAAACGGCGCATAGCGAAATACCTGCCCCCATAACCCCCGGCCATTACCGATACGCCACATGAGCTGCACCAGCAATTCCAGCCACGGACGACGTTGCCGATAACCACGCCAGCACACAATGCCAATGCCGACAAGCAACAACATATCCGCCAGCATACTCATGAATTACCCTGCTTTCTGCTCTCTTGCCGGGAACAGCAATCGCAACGCGATCAGCAATAACGGCCAGCTATGCCAGAACAAATCCAGGATATCGATCGGGCGATGCAGAGAACCCTCGGCCAGCATGCGCAGCTTCTCCATTAAATGTGGCTCCGGCGTGAAGGGCGCCAGCGCCAGAAAAACAGCCGCGGCCAGCAACATCGGCCAGGGAATTTCCCGCACCCATTTCATGGCCGCCCACCGCTCATGAGGCACATGTTTCCGAAAACTCCTCAAAGGCCTGCAATGCCTCCGCGGCATACATCAATGACGGGCCGCCGCCCATATAAACGGCCATCCCCAGAACCTCCATAAGTTCTTCACGCGTCACCCCCAAGGCTATCAACGCCTTGACATGAAAACCGATACAGCCCTTGCAATGAGCGGCAACACCAATCGCCAGCGCAATCAGCTCCTTGGTTTTTTTCGACAGGGCGCCATCTTCCAGCGCGGCACTGGCCATGGCAGAGAATCCCTGCATAACCTGCGGAATTTCCTTGCGAATGTCTCCGATTGATGCGGACAATTCACGGGTTAGTTTCGTATAGGCATCGGACATCGTTTTACCTTCCTTTTTACTGCAAAAATAATCGGGGCCTGTTGCAGGCCCCGACAATTACATTACTTCAGACGCTCAATTCCAAGCTGTTTAAGGAACATCTTTTCCAGAAATGGCTCAGAGACACCGGTTTTCATTTTACGCATGAAATACTTTTCAAAACCGACCTTGGCCACATGTACCCAGCCGCCACCTTTCGCCCAAACCTTGTTGCGCGGCGGAATCTGCGGATAGGCCACCAGAGCCACGCCGCCATCACCGAAATCGGCCAGGCAAATGGCGCCCCAGGTGCCGCATTTCTCAGGTGCTTCGCCCTTAATATCATGAACGATATTGTGCACAATCGCTGTCGTCATGGATTCAATCATAAACCCGGTCTTCGGCGTGCCAACCGGCAATGGTGTCGCCTCGACCGGCGGAATGGCCACAATCACGCCCGTACCATAGATGTTTTTAAAGTTCGGATTCTGCTGATATTCATTAATGGTCACAAAGCCCATCGGGTTGACCAGCCCTTCGCAATTGGCGACCGGCCCGACACCACGGAACGGTGGCATCAGCATGGCAAACTTATGTTCCAGCGAACCGGAAGCAATGACTTCGCCATGGCGATCCACTTCCTCATAATCGATCGTATGCTCATGCACGGCTGTCGTTTTACAGTTGGTGATAAACTTGATATCGCGCTTGCGTAATTCGGATTCCAGCAAGCCCTTGGAATCTTCCACGCCGCCCAGCCCCAGATGGCCGATATACGGCTCCGGTGTGATAAATGTCATCGGCACCTTGTCGCGAATCTTCCTGCGACGCAATTCCGTATCGAGAATACAGGCATATTCATAAGCCGGGCCATAGCAGGATACCCCCTGCACGGCACCGACAACAATCGGCCCCGGATTCTTGCAGAATTCCTCAAAGGCATTGTAGGCCTCAACCGCATGATCCACATGACAGATCGAATGCGTATGACCTTCGGGCCCCATACCCTCAACCAGTTCAAACGCCAGACGCGGCCCGGTGGCCACAATCAGATAGTCATAATCCAGAAACTGACCATTGCCCAGGCGCAACCGGCTTTCATCGGCCAGGATTTCATCGACACCGCATGACAGGAAATTGATTCCCTTCTTGTTCAGATAGGGCGAGCACTGAAAACTGATCTGCTCCTTGTCACGCCAGCCTACGGCCACCCACGGGTTTGACGGGGTGAAATGAAAATAATCCATATTGGAAACAACGGTAACTTCATGTTGTCCCCCCAGCTTTTTCAGCGCATCCTTCATTTCATAAGCAGCCGGCATTCCGCCAATGCCCGCACCGATAATTACAACATGTGCCATTGTTTTGTTCTCCTTTCAAACAGCCGGGCATGCCGGCCTCAAACTCACACCCAAATAACCGGGGTGAGTCTTCCTCACCCCGGTTCCACGCGCCATCTGGGTGTTTTAAAAAACGGCGCGCAGAAAAAAAGAGCACCTGATCCCATCAGGCACTCCGTAAACTTGTATGCGGCTATCCTTTCTTTCCACCGCAGGTATTGACCCCCAGAATCGGGTACAAGGGACAAAAACGGATCAGAGCCGTCAACATCATGACAACACCGACGCCATCAGCAACATAGTTCCATGGCGATGCCAGGCCGCCCAGCATGCCCCATGCAAGCAGGCCTGCACCTGCCAATAAACGAATCATTCGATCAACACCGCCAACATTTGCTCTCATCACTGCCTCCTTCTGCAACACATCAGAACTTTAGCTTCTTATAATATAATTGTCTGTGATAAAGTCACAGAAATAACCCCTGCTATTTGATGGTTATCATTCCACCAGCGAATGCATGGCCGTGTCATCCATGATATCGATACGACCACGCTGCAGTTTCACCCAACCATTGAGCTCAAATGATTTCAGCAGACGACTGACGACTTCCCTCGCCGTCCCCAGCTCTCGCGCCAGTTCCTGATGTGTCATCAACAGACATTGGTGCTGCTGATGCTGGATCAAAAACTGCGCCAGACGCCGGTCCATCCGGATAAACGCAAGCTCCTCAATCAACAGCATCAGATCATTCATTCGCTGCGCCATATGCCGCAAGGCAATGCTTCTCAGGGAAGCAGATATGAGCAGCAGCTTTTCAAATTCCGCCGCGGACAACAGCACCAGATCAACATCACCTTCAGCCACGCCTTCGGCGGGGTACGGCTGATCACCCATCAGGCAAAGGGTCGTCAGCATGCAACTTTGACCTTGACCGATCCGATACAATACGATTTCCCTGCCTTCCGCATCGCTGCGGACCACCCGCACCACGCCGGATGAAACAATCACGAAGCCGGGGCAACGATCTCCGTGCCGAAACAACACCTCTCCCGGCTTCAGCTGAACGCGACGTGCCCGCTCCAGCCCGGCCTGCAATGCCGGGTCAATCGCACCAAGTCCCTGCCAGCAGGCCACCGACGCTTATGCCACCGCCTGCAGGACCTGTTGCAGCAATGTTTTCACCTGGCTGGCGGCCGCATCCAGTTCATCGTTACCGACCACCGACAGCATCACTTCCGGATCAATCGCGGCAATCACCGTTTGCTGTTCGGCATTTTCATAGAC
>WFNX01000149.1 GCA_015488375.1 Mariprofundaceae bacterium
GCCTTTGCTGAGTGATGAACATGGTCAGTGGCTGCGCGGCGATGTGGCCGGCATTCTCTGCGCGCGCTATTTGCAGGCGCAAAGCGTGGTCACGCCGGTCAGCAGCAATTCGGCGCTGGAAGCCTGTGGTGAATTTCCGCATATCCGGCGCACCCGCATCGGTTCGCCGTATGTGATTGCCGCCATGCAGCAAGCTTGCGCTGCCGGTGAGCAGCCCGTGGTGGGCTACGAAGCCAATGGCGGTTTTCTGACGGCTAGCGACATTATTCGCAACGGGCGCAGGCTGACTGCCCTGCCGACACGGGATGCCATGCTGGTACCGCTGGCGATTCTGGCGCTGGCCAACGAACAGCCGGTTTCAGCATTGTTACAAAGCCTGCCGCCGCGCTTTACCAGCAGTGGCCGGCTGCAAAACATCCCCACCGACATCAGCCGCCAACACCTTGCTGACATCATCGCCGGTGGCCTGGCTGCCGCTTCAACCTGGATACAACCGGAATTTGCCGCCGTGCGCAGCATGGACACCACCGATGGCCTGCGCATGACGCTGGAAAATGATGAGATCATCCATCTTCGCCCCTCCGGTAACGCCCCGGAGTTACGCTGCTATAACGAAGCCGCCAGCCAGCAACGCGCCGATGCCATGAACGCCCTGTGCCTGAAAAAATTACGCATGATGCACAGATAGCACACATGCCTGAAAACGACGCAGCTTCTTTCTGCCCCCCGTTCTCTGTCGTCTGTCCTCTGATCCTCTCCACCCTGAATGCGCGTTATGCGCACAGTTCGCTGGCCTTGCGTTGTTTGTATGCCAATTTGCACGAATTGCGCCCGCAGGCGCGCATCATGGAATTTGTCATTCAGGATCAGCCGACGGACGTAGCAGAACGTTTGTTGCAGGCACAACCGCTGCTCATCGGCTTTTCCGTGTATATCTGGAATGTCACCGAAACGGTGCGCATTATTCGCCTGCTGCGTCAGCTAACGCCGGAACTGATCGTGGTGCTGGGCGGGCCGGAAGTCAGTCATGCGCCATGGCGGGCGGATCTTTCGGCAGCGGATTATATCGTGCAGGGTGAGGGAGAAGTCAGCTTTTATCGCCTGTGCCGTGCCGTGCTGGCCGGAGAGAGACCGCCAGCAGGCGTGATTCAGGGGCAGAAAACGCCGCTGGCGGAACTGGCTCTGCCCTATCCCTGGTATTCCGATCAGGATATTCAGCATCGCTGCATTTATGTGGAAGCCTCGCGGGGCTGTCCGTTTCGCTGTGAGTTCTGCCTTTCCTCGGTGGACAAGACGGTGCGTTATGATGATGTCAGCCGTTTTCTGGCGGCAATGGAGGCATTATGGCAACGCGGCGCACGCAATTTTCGCTTTATTGACCGCACCTTTAATCTGAACATGGCCGTAGCCGAGCGTTTGCTGGACTTTTTTCTGGCCAAAGATGAGGCGTATTTTCTGCATTTCGAGATGATCCCCGATCATTTTCCGGAAGGCTTAAAAGCACGGCTGCGTCGCTTTCCACCGGCCAGTCTGCAACTGGAAATCGGTATTCAGACGCTGAACCCGGAAGTGGCCCGACGCATTCAGCGTCCTCTGAAGATGGATGCCATGCAACGCAATCTGCAATTTCTGGTGACCGAAACGCATGCACATATGCATCTGGATCTGATCGTCGGCCTGCCCGGCGAAGATCGCGCCAGTTTTGGCCGGGGTCTGGATATGCTGGTAGCGCAGTGCCGCAGCGAAATCCAGATTGGTATTCTGAAAAAGCTTTCCGGCACGGCACTGGCCCGTCATGATGCCGCGTTTGCCATGATCTACGACGATGCACCGCCCTATGCCCTGCTGCAAAATGCCGATTACAGTTTTGCCGAAATGCAGCACATGAAACGCTTTGCCCGCTTCTGGAATTTGTACTACAATAACGGCAACTTTCGTCGTAGTATCCATCTGTTATGGCCGGATGGCCACGTTTTTACTGCCTTTGATGCCTTTACCTCATGGCTGTATGTGCAAACTCGCCGCACATGGAAAATTTCTCTGGATCGACTGGCGCGTTACCTGTTCGATTATTTGCAGCAACAAGGTCACGACGAAGCCAGTCTGGCGGTCATGATGATCGACGATTTCATGTGTTTACCCGGTCGCAAATTACCCGCATTCCTGCGTCCCTGGCACAAGGGCAAGACCACACAGGCCATCAGTGACGACGGGGTCAACAAACGCAATATTCGCCAGCAACGGCATGCCGACAGCACTCCTGAAAATCCGTGACATGCCAGGCTGCCCGCGTTATCGGCAACTACCTTGCCATATCCTTAAAACCACCACCTGCACAAGAGGCGATTCCTGCTGTCGCTTACAGCACAAACGAAAGGCCACAGCCGCGCCTCTTGGCGGCGCGCATGTGGCGTGTAAGGTTCGCCCATGAATGAAACAACACCACTGATGGGCGAGCCGCGTGGCCGCCTTCCTTTATCACCACAGGGCTGGCCTTTCGTCATCGGCGTGGCGGCTCTCGCGCTTGGTAGCTGGTTGCTTTGCTGGACGGCGCTTAGTCTCATCCTGCTGTTGCTGCTGATCTTCGTGATCAACTTTTTTCGCGATCCTGAACGCGATACCCCTGATGATTGCCATGCTTTTATTTGCCCTGCTGATGGCCGGGTGATTCGTGCCGAGGCACGGGATGATCATTTGCGCGTTGATATTTTTATGAATGTGTTCAATGTGCATGTCAACAGGGCACCGATGAGCGGCACGATCAGCGATATGCGCTACACGCGGGGCCGCTTTGTGAATGCCAGCTATGATGAGGCCAGTGAAGAAAACGAACGTAACCGCTTTACGTTGCGCAACGAACAGGGCGAGGATGTGCGTTTCACGCAGATTTCCGGTTTGCTGGCACGTCGCATTATCAGCTATGTGCGACCGGGCGACAGCGTGCGTGCAGGTCAGCGTATCGGTATGATTCGCTTTGGCTCAC
>WFNX01000150.1 GCA_015488375.1 Mariprofundaceae bacterium
ATTTCCGAGGCCGAGGCTGAACCCTGATTAATCAGCACAATCAGCGGCTTGCCATGCAGAATATCGCCGGGCGTGGCATCGAAGGACAGGTTTTTGCCCACACGCGATTTGGTACTGACGATATTGCCCTTGTCGAGAAACAGGTCCGACACCTTCACGGCCTGATCCAGCAGACCACCGGGATTGTTGCGCAAATCCAGCACGGCACCGGCAAACGGCTTGCCTGCACGTTTCTGCAAGGCCTGCAGTTGCTCCTGCAGCAATTCAGCGGTCTTTTCCTGAAACTGCGTGATACGCAAATAGACAAACTCGTTCGTCAGAAAATCGCTCTTCACCGATTTGACATGAATAATATCGCGAATGACCCTGACCTCGAACGGAGCATCCGCCCCTTCACGGAAAATCGTCAACACGACCGGCGTCCCCGGCTTGCCGCGCATATGCTTGACGGCCTCCGGCAGGGAAAGATCGCGCGCCAGTTCATCATCGATCTTGATAATCAGATCGCCGGCATGCAGTCCGGCCTTGTCTCCGGGCGTATCCTCGATCGGCGCCACAATGCGAATGCCGCCTTCGGCCGCCGTAATCTCAATACCGATACCGCCGAACTCCCCGCTCGTATCAACCTGCATCTGACTGTACATATCCTTGTCCAGATATACCGAATGCGGATCGAGATGCGACAGCATGCCGGCCAGCGCGCCATCAATAAGTTCCTCGTCACTGACCTCCTTGACGTAAGAGCGCCGCACCATTTCCATGACCTGCGAGAATTTCTGCAACTGCCGATAATCGGTTGCGGCCTGCGCCTGCTGATAGCCATGACCGGGATTCCAGGCCAGCGCAGCCGTCACGGCCACGAGCACAAATCCGCTCAGCAAAATCATACGGCGGTTCTTTTTATTCATATCCCTGCTCCATCCATCAAAACTTATCGTCTGCACCAGCGCCTGGGATTCACGGCCTTGCCCTGATCCCTGAGTTCGAAATAGAGACGAACCTTGCTGCTCCAGCCTGTATTGCCGGCTGTCGCCAGTCGCTCGCCCTGATCGACCCAGTCGCCAACCTGCCAGTAAAGCGCATTATTATGCCCATAAACACTGAGGATACCATCACCATGATCGACAATCATCATCAGGCCATAGCCTCCGAACCAGTCCGCATAACGCACCTGCCCTGCCGCAATGGCCCGCACCTCACGGGAACCATAAGGCGCCAGCTCCACACCGGCCAGCCGCGGCCGGTTCGGCGTGGAACGCGAACCGAAACTGGCCACGATTTTTCCTTTCAGCGGCCATGGCAAACGGCCTTTCATCTTCCGGACCGGTGTATGTCCGGCAATATGCTGCTCCGGCTTCAGCAGCCCCTTCCGGATACCCCGCAACAGATCCAGCAACGCCTGTTCCTCGCGGGCCAGTTGTCGATCCTGCTGTTGTTTCAGATGCACATCGGATTCAATGCGCCGAATCAGTTCGCGCTTGGAGGCAATCTGCTTTTCCAGCGCATGCTCGGCGGCGCGTTTTTCCTCGGCTGTTGCACGCAGCGCCTCTTTCTGGGCCGCCAGCTCCTGCTCCACCTCGGCAAGCTGACGCGCATTGAGCTGCAAGGCCATGCGCTTCTCGTGCTGCGTTTGCATAACCTGATGCAACATATAACGCCGGTGCGGAATCTCGCTCATCGACACCCCGCTGAGCAGCATTTGCCAGGCGGAGAACTGACCGGCATGTTTCCAGGCCGCCGCCGCTTCATCGAGTAATTGTTCTTTCAGTATTGCGGCCTGTGCTTCCAGTTGCTGACGCTGCTGCTGCAATTCCCGCACACGCGCATCGACGGCCCGATACGCCTTGTCGGCACGCCGGCTTTCGACGCTAGCGGCCACCAGCTGGTGGTCATAACGTCGTATTTCCTGCGCCAGTGTGCCCAGTTTCCCTTCCAGTTGCTGACGCAGATGTGCCAGCCGCTGACGCTCCTGCTTGATCTTTTCGAGTTTCTGCTGCGCGACCTTGTCCGCGGCGTGGGCCGGCTGCGACAACATCAGCGCAGGCGATATCAGCAAACAGGCCCCTAACAGCAAACGAAACATCATGCGCGATGATAGGGGTGGCCGTGCAGAATCGTAAAGGCGCGATAGCATTGCTCCAGCACCAGAGGCCGCACCAGTTGATGCGGCAGCGTCAGCCTGGACAGGCTCCAGCATTGCGCAGCCTGACTGCGCACCCCTTCCGTCACGCCACCGGCACCGCCAATCACAAAATCCAGTTTTGCATTGCCGGCCTGGCGTGCAAAGAACTCGGCCCATTGCGTGCTGGAGAGCATGCTGCCGCGCTCATCGAAAAGGATAAAATGCTCGCCTGCACGGGAAAGAATATGTTTTTCCTCCTGCTGACGTACCTGCGCGTTTTGCTTGCCGCGTCCCTCCGGCAGTTCAATCACCTGCACCTCGGCAAACGGGCGCATGCGACGTAAAAAATCCGTTTCAAAGGCGGCCAGCTCAGGACGCCCCCTGCCTACCGCAAACAGGTGAATATGCACGGATATCAGTCCTCGCCGGCGCCATCCGGCTGTGACCACAGATGCTCGAGCTGGAAACTTTCCCTCACTTCCGGCAAAAACAGGTGCACCACAATATCGCCGAGGTCCACAAGCAGCCATTCCATGGCCTCCAGACCCTCTACCCTGGCCGCCAGTCCATGTCGATGGGCCGCCTCCGACACCGATTGCGCCAGCGCCTTGAGCTGGCGATCGGAACGACCGCTGGCAATCACGAAACGATCGGCGAAATCACAACGACCACGCACATCAATAACCAGCACCTGCTGTGCCTTCTTGTCCTCCAGTGCCTCCACCACGGCCTCGGTCAGCTGTTCGCAGGCCTGCATATCTTTCTTACTCACGCTTACTCCTTGTCGCAGACATGTTCATGTCCGTCCGATGCACCATAACGGCACCGCAATTGATCCATAATTCTTTCATCCACCATCCCGTCCACGGGCTCACCTGCGCGCAAACGCCGACGTAACACCGTGGCGGAAATATCCGGCAGGGATGCCTGCACATACAGCATATGACCCGGCCCCTGCCGTGCCGGCCACGCCGGTTCGGAAATCTTCTGCCAGCCATCAGGATATGTCGGCACGCAACCGGCCCGGGCAAAGACCACCACATCACAATAACGGCGATGTTCCGGATAACCGATCCAGTGCTCAAACCCCTGCAATGCATCCGCCCCCATCAGCCATGCCGCACGATGCTGCGGATAAGCCTGCGTAAAGGCACGCAGGGTTTCAATGGCCGGCACGGCATGCGACTGGCGAACTTCCCAGTCCCACACATGTACGCGTGGCATGTCTGCTGTGATCTGTCGCAACCATTGCGCGCGCAATGCACCATCGGCACAACCGGACAGACGGCGGTGAACAGCCCGTCCCACCGGCACCAGCCAGACCTCATCAACCAGTTGGTGTGCCAGCGCCTGCTGCGCCAGAGCCAGATGTCCCAGGTGGGGCGGATCGAAACTTCCGCCGAACAGGCCAATGGTGCGTTGCTGCAACTACTGACGCACCTCGCCGTTGCCCAGCACAATCCATTTCTGTGTCGTCAGCCCTTCCAGGCCGACCGGGCCACGCACATGCAGACGATCCGTCGAAATGCCGATCTCCGCACCCAGGCCGTATTCGAAGCCATCGGCAAACCGCGTGCTGGCATTCCACATCACCGAGGAGGAATCCACTTCCCGCAAAAACAATTGCCCGGCATGATAATCCTCGGTCACAATCGCATCGGTATGCCCCGAACCGTAACGGGCAATATGATCCATGGCCGTCTGCAGGCCATCGACAACGCGCACCGCCAGTATCGGCGCCAGGTATTCGGTGGCCCAGTCCTCTTCACTGGCCGGACGCACATGCGCCTCATCGACCAGCAGGGCACAGGTCTGCTCACAGCCGCGAATTTCCACGCCTTTTTCGGCCAGCTGACGGGAAATTTCCGGCAGGACGCGCGCGGCTTTCCGTTCATGTACCAGCAGGGTTTCCATGGCGTTGCATACGCCATAACGATGGGCCTTGGCATTCACCGCAATGGCCACCGCCTTGTCGGCATCGGCCGCGGCATCGATATACACATGGCAGATGCCATCCAGATGCTTGATGACCGGCACGCGCGATTCCGCCGCCACCCGTTCGATCAGAGAACGGCCTCCGCGCGGAATAATCACATCCACATAGTCATCGCTGCGCAGCAGTTCGCCGACCCAGGCACGATCAGTCGCATCAATCAACTGCACGGCATCCTGCGGCAGGCCGGCATCCACCAGTGCCCGGCGCATACAGGCCGCAATGGCCCGATTGGAATGAATGGCCTCCGATCCGCCGCGCAAAATGGCCGCATTGCCGGATTTCAGACAAAGTCCGGCCGCATCCGCCGTCACATTCGGGCGTGATTCATAAATAATCCCGATAACGCCGAGCGGCACACGCATATGTCCGACCTGAATGCCCGATGGGCGATAACGCAATTCATCAATGGCGCCAATCGGATCGGCCAGCGCCGCAATCTGTTCCAGACCTTCGGCCATGGCCTCCACGCGATCGCCGTTGAGCAACAGACGATCAACCAGCGCCGCATCCAGCCGGTTGGCTTCCGCCGCCCGGATGTCCAGGGCATTGGCCGCAAGAATCTCGTCCATATCCCGCCGCAAAATCGTGGCGGCATTCTGCAACGCCCTGTTCTTGGCTCGCGTATCGGCCATACGCATGGCGGCGGCAGCCTCCCTGGCCTGCGCCCCCAGTTTTTGCATCAGTGCAGCAGTATCATGCGTCATGTTCTTCTCCTGTCCCCTGGTGCAACAGCACCAGATTATCACGGTGAATCACCGAGGAAAAATCCTTATAGCCGAGAATGCGTTCGATATCATGGCTGGAATGACCACGAATCTTGCGCAAATCCTCGGCGCTGTAATTGCTCAGGCCACGCGCAATCACGCCATGGCTGCCGACAATATCGATGCATTCACCCTTATCAAATACACCCTCAACGGCCGTCACGCCGACCGGCAACAGACTGCTTCCTCGCTGCAGCAAAGCCTGCTCGGCGCCCTGATCCACGATCAGCCGGCCTACCGGTCGCAACAGATCGGCAATCCAGTGCTGCCGCTTGCTGCGACGATCACTGCCGCACAGGAACAGCGTGCCCACCTGCTCACCGTTCAATAATGCCGTCAGCACACCGGGCTGCTGACCATTGACAATCGCCGCCAGCACGCCGCCGCGCGTACTGATGCGCACGGCATTCATTTTGCTGGCCATGCCGCCGGTACCGAATGAGGAACCCGAGCCTCCCGCCGCACGAATAATATCGGCCGTCAGATGAGGGACGACATCAAAGCATTGCGCATCGGCATGCTCGGCCGGATGCTTGTCAAACATCCCGTCCACATCGGTCAGCATAACCAGCAAATCGGCATCAATGACAAGACTGACCAGCGCCCCCAGCGAATCATTATCGCCGAACTTGATCTCCTCAACCACCACCGTGTCATTCTCATTGACGATGGGAATAACCCCGGCGGAAAACAGCGTTTCACTGGTATTGCTGGCATTCAGATAGCGCCGGCGATGCCGCAGATCATCCTTGGTCAGCAGCATCTGTGCCACAATTCGCCCGTGCCTGGCAAACGCATTGCCATAGGCGCGCATCAGCTTGGGCTGACCGATGGCCGCGGCCGCCTGCTTCTCATGCACGGTCAATGGCCGCCCGCTCCAGCCTAATCGCACACAGCCCAGAGCCACCGCCCCGGATGTCACCACGGCCACTTCCATGCCACGCTGCATCAACTGCTGCAGCTCATCGGCCAGGGCATCAATCACTTCCTGACGAATGCCCCCCTCCGGATCGGCCAGCAGGGAACTGCCGATTTTAACCACCATGCGTCTGACCTTGTGCAGATCACTCCTGTCCTGAATCAAGCGAATCCTCGTCCCTCTGTTTTCTCTCAGCCGCATGCTCCCTGATCCTGAGCAAGCTGTCATATACCTCATGCAATAATCGCTGCACGCCGGCGCCACTGACCGCCGAAATCGCGTGCACCGGCAGTGCGAAGCTGCGCACCTCCTCCATCGCCGCGGCAAGCCCCTGCGCATCGAGCAGATCAATCTTGTTCAGCACCAGTATCCTTGGCTTGTCAGATACGGCCGGGCCGTAGCCCTGCAACTCATGTTCAATCTCGCGGATCTGGTCGCCTATCGACTTGCCTTCAAAACAGGAGGCATCCACCAGATGCAGGATAAAGGCCGTACGCTCCAGATGACGCAGAAAGCGTGAGCCCAGGCCCTTGCCTTCATGCGCACCTTCAATCAGGCCGGGAATATCGGCCACGACAAAGCCGTCGCCATCCTCCATGAACACCTG
>WFNX01000151.1 GCA_015488375.1 Mariprofundaceae bacterium
GGGTTATACATATTCTGCCAACTATCCGGTGCTGAATGCTGTTCAGGCCACATCTGGTGGTAGTTATGACACCTATATCACGAAGTTGGATGCCATGGGCGCAATGGTCTATTCCACTTATCTGGGCGGTAACAGTCATGATTTTGGTTTAGGCATAGCCGTGGACGCATCGGGCAATGCCTATGTGACGGGTTATACAGGATCCAGCAACTATCCGATGCTGAATGCTGTTCAGGCCACTTATGGGGGTGGTGGTTATGATGTTTTCATCACAAAGATTGGTGGGAATGTGAATCAGTCTCCTGCCGCTGATGCAGGAGCAGGACAAACTGTTGAATCCACTGGCACCACAACGGCTGTGACGCTGAATGGTTCCGCATCTTCCGATCCGGATGGCGATCCGCTGACCTATGCATGGTCTTGGGCTGGCGGTTCGGCGACTGGTGTTTCTCCAGCCGTAAATCTGACTAATGGCACCTACACCATCACCCTGACGGTGGATGACGGCAACGGCGGCACGGCAACAGCAACGACAACCGTCACGGTGCAGGATACGATTGCACCAGCGATTACGATTGCCCCGATTCCTGCTGCCGAAGCGACCAGCACCAGCGGTGCGGTTGTCGATGTGGCAGCATATGTTACAACAACAGATGTTTGCGCCGTATCACTCAATATTGCGCCTGTTGGAACGTATGCGCTTGATTCAACAGCAGTGACTGTGACTGCAACTGATTGCGCCAATAACAGCGCAACGGCAACGGCCACCGTAACCGTTCAGGACACTACGGCTCCCGTGCTGACTGTGCCGACGGATGTTGCTGCGGAAGCGACGGGGCCGCAGACAGTAGTGGCCATTGGCAATGCAACAGCGACCGATCTGTTTGCAGTCACGCTGGCATCCGATGCGCCGGCGAGCTTCCCGGTAGGTACAACCGTGGTCACCTGGACCGCGACGGATGCCAATGACAACAGTACAACGGCGACACAGAACGTCACAGTTGTGGATACCACACCGCCAGGCATCACGGCTCCGCCTGATTTAACCATCGAAGCCACGGGGAATCCGTACACAGTGTTTGTCCTGACGATTCCCGCTGCTGCGACGGATCTGGTCGGGGTCACGAGTATCGGCAACAATGCCGTGATCCTGTTCCCGAACGGGTTCCCGTATGGCACGTCGGTGGTGACCTGGACAGCGGCAGATGCGGCAGGTAACACGGCTACCGCTACGCAGATTGTTACTGTGGTGGATACGACGCCGCCAACCATCACGGCGCCGGCGGATGTGAGCTTGGAGGCGACGGCCGTAAGCAGTTCGGTTGCGATTGGCGCGGCGACAGCAAGCGATATTTTCGGGGCAATGGTAAGCAGCGATGCACCGGCCACGTTCCCGCTTGGCACCACCGTGGTCACCTGGACCGCGACCGACGGCAATGGCCTGACGACAACGGCCACGCAGAACGTGACGGTGGTGGATACAACCGCGCCCGTACTGACAGTGCCGGCAGATGTGAGTGTGGATGCCAATGGCTATCCGAACAGCACGCTGTCCATCGGCACGGCCACGGCGACGGACATCTTTGCCGTCACCATCACCAATGATGCGCCAATGGGCGGTTTCCCGATCGGCGATACCGTGGTGACCTGGACGGCAACCGATGCCAATGGCAACAGCACGACGGCAAGCCAGACGGTGAGCGTGGATGCTAAGCTCGCATCCCTGAGCGTGAGCAAGGCGGAGGTCGAATGGCGCGAGCTGATGGATGAGTCCGGGGTGAAATTCGGCATGAGTGAAATCAAGGCCAAAGGCAAGCTGCTCTTGCCGGCCTGGTTGCCCTTGTCCGCCATCACGCCGGATGCCAGCCTGCAACTTGGCCTTGCCAATGTGGCGGGCATTCTCGACCAGCAGGTAACGCTGGTGCAGAAGGGCGAGAAATGGAAATACAAGCTCAAAACGGCCACCGGGATTCAGCAACTGGCGATCAAATGGAAGGGTGCATCCTTCAAATATCGTGATGCCAGTGGCGTGAAGCTGGAGACGGAGGCAGACGATGCGACCAGTACGGAATTGTCCGTGGATCCGAAGGGCCATGCCGTGGTGCTGACCGTGAATGGTCAGACGGTCTCCATCGATGCCCAAGGGATCGTGACCTCGGCCTATTCCTACGATCAGGATGAGGATGGAGAAGTAACCTTCGAGCTGCCATTTGCCCTGAATGCGACAATGGCGATGACGCTGGATGTGGATGGCGTGGTTACGGATGTTCCGGTTGCGGCGAGCTTCAAGCCCGCTCAGGGCGAGTTTGAGCTGAAGGCGGAAGTTAATGCCGGCAGCCTGACAGGTGTGGTTCGTCCGGCGACGATGGATGTCAGCCTGTCACTGGGTTCGATTGGCCTGGATGGCAGCGTCACGGTGAACAACTGGACGAAACTGTCCGGCAAGGAGTGGAAGCTGAAGCACTAAGTCTCGTTTTGCTTCCGTTTGCCGCAAAGGCCCGTCATTCGGCGGGCCTTTGTTGATTTTATTCGTCGGCTTCCAGATAGAGATAGGTAAAGCCGGCTCCGGCTCCGGCACCACTGTGGCCGGTCTGAATCGGTTGCAGGGCAATGCTGTGATCCTGTTTGCGGATCGGCGTGGCATCGCCAACGGATACGCCAAACGTGAGGCTGCCGCCGGCACCACTGTATTTGCCGGCCAGCTGATGACGGTTCGGTGTGAAATGGCTGGCCAGTACTGAATAGCTGATACGGGCGCGCTTGTTGATATTGATGTCCAGCCCCAGGCGGATGCCTGTTTCACCCTTGTAATGTTCAGCGAGGCCGCCATCGACGGGCGTGAAGATACAGCGGACATCGCGTGTGGAATGAATCAGCAGGTTCATGCCTGAATCGGGGATGATATCGCATTGCAACGTGCCGACACGATGTTGCGGGGGAGTAACAGGCTTTGCGCTGACCGATGTCGTGATGAGCAGGCAGGCAAGAAATCCCAGGCTGAAGCAGATTCGATTCATGTTATTTCTCCTTGTGCGAGGCTGATCCAGCATAGAAGCGGATGATGCTCCGGTCAAACGGGACCATTTGCGGTAGTCGGATCGGATTGACATTGCGCCGTCATGCTGGGTGAATGTGCCGGATCATGAATGATTCATTGTGCACGTCGAAGATTGCCGTGGCGCTGGTGCATGCGCCGGTGTTAAATCGTCAGGGAGAGCGTACAACGACGGCGTTGACGACCATTGATATTCACGATTTTGCCCGCAGTTGCGCGTTTTACGGCGTGGCGCCGGTGTATCTGGTTCATCCTGCGGCCGGGATGCACCGCCTGGTGGCGGATATTCGGGACTACTGGCAGCACGGGGCCGGGGCAGCACGCAATCCGGGGCGAGCGAAAGTCTTGCAGGCGGTGCGGATGGTGCATGCCTTGCAGGATGTCTTCAGCGATGCGGATTATCAGTTATGGTATACGTCTGCGACACCGGCCGGCAGGCGCATGACCGATGTGCCGGCACTGGGTCAGATGCCGGGCCGGCACCTCATTGTTTTCGGTACCGGATCGGGACTGGATGTGTCTGCCCTGCCGCGGCCAAATGGATGGTTGTCACCGATAACAGGTGACGGTATGGTTCGCCACCTTTCTGTGAGGGCAGCATTGGCCATATATCTGGACAGGCTGTTTCGTGACAGAGGATAGAGTTTGGAGGCATAGGCATGCGTGCGTTGGATGATGTAACCCGGGACCAGTTGCGTGACGATATTCCGTCTTTTCGTGAGGGCGATACCGTTCGTGTGAACGTCAGGGTTGTCGATTATAAGGAAACGAAGAAGGGTCTGGAGCGCCGTGAGCGTTTGCAGGCATTTGAGGGTGTGGTGATTGCCCGTCATAACAAGGGTATTTCAAGCAGCTTTACGGTGCGCAAGATTTCCAATGGTGTTGGCGTGGAGCGTGTCTTTCCGCTGCATTCACCGATGCTGGAAAGCATTACCGTTGTACGTCACGGCCGTGTTCGTCGTGCCAAGCTGTACTATCTGCGTGAACTGCGCGGTAAGGCTGCACGTATTCGCGAACGTCGTTTCTGAGCAAACGGGTTCGAATCGATTCACCGGGAGGCCTTTTTGGCCTCCCTTTTTTTGTCAGCAAGAAATTCACGGGCATTGTAACAACAAGCGGATGACGGCAGCGGCTGCATTCGCCATAATGCGCGGCGCACAGACCAGCGTGTTTTGCTGGCCGATAATTACAGGAGTTGATTTATGTCTGATCGCAATCAGTTTTTTAACGCACCGCTGGCCGATGCGCCCGTACAGGAGGCCATTACTGCTGAGTTGGGGCGGCAGCAGCATACGCTGGAACTGATTGCCAGCGAAAATATCGTCTCGCGCGCAGTCATGGAAGCGCAGGGTTCGGTTATGACCAATAAGTATGCCGAAGGATACCCGGGACGCCGGTATTACGGTGGCTGTGAGCATGTGGACAAGGTGGAAGTGCTGGCGCAGGAGCGTGCACGGCAGATTTTTGGTGTCAAACATGTCAATGTGCAGCCGCATTCCGGTTCGCAGGCCAATATGGCCGTGTATATGGCAGTGCTTAAACCTGGCGATACAATCATGGGTATGGACCTGTCGCATGGCGGGCATCTGACGCATGGCAGTCCGGTTAATTTCTCCGGTCGTTTGTACAATGTCGTGGCGTATGGCGTGCGTGAGGATAATGAACGCATCGATTATGATGTCATGCAGAAAATGGCCGAGATTCACCGGCCGAAGATGATTATCGGCGGAGCTTCCGCCTATGAGCGTCAGATTGATTTTGCGCGTATGCGCCAGATCGCTGATTCGGTTGGCGCCTTGCTGATGGTGGATATGGCACATTATGCCGGTCTGATTGCAGCCGGTGTGTATCCAAGTCCGGTTGGCCATGCTCATGTGATTACGACGACGACACACAAGACCTTGCGTGGCCCGCGCGGTGGCATGATTCTGACCGATGATGATGAACTGGCAAAGAAACTGAATTCACGTATTTTCCCGGGTATTCAGGGCGGTCCGCTGATGCATGTGATTGCTGCCAAGGCCGTGGCTTTCGGTGAGGCACTGAGCGACGCCTATCGCGAGGATCAGAAACAGGTGGTAGCCAATGCGCGGGCGCTGGCGGATACGCTGGGGGCAGGGGGGCTGCGTATTGTCTCCGGCGGTACCGATTGCCATATGTTCCGTGTCGATCTTCGGCCTCAGGGTCTGACCGGCAAGGTCGCGGAGGCGGCGCTGGAAGCTGCCGGTATTACCGTGAACAAGAATACGATTCCGTTTGATCCGGAATCACCGTTTGTTACCAGTGGTATTCGTATCGGTACCTCGGTGATTACCTCACGTGGCATGAAGGAGGCGGAAGCACACCTGATCGGTGAGATGATCCTGCGTGTCCTGCAGGCGCCGGAAGATCAGGGCGTGCATGATCTGGTGCTGGAAGAAGTACGCAAGCTGACCGGTCGCTTTCCCGTTTACGAAAACTGAGCCATGTATTGTCCCTTTTGCAGCCATGATGATACACGGGTCATCGATTCGCGTGTCGTTGAGGATGGCGCAGCCGTACGTCGTCGGCGCGAATGCGAGTCGTGCGGCAAACGGTTTTCGACGTTTGAGCGATCCGTATTGCGCTTGCCGCTGGTGGTCAAGAAAGACGGGGCACGGCAGGCCTTTGATATCGGAAAAATCCATCGTGGTATGCAGAAGGCGCTGGAAAAGCGGCCGGTATCGGCTGAGCAGCTGGAGCAGGGCGTTAATGAAGTGCTGCGTTCGGTACGTGAACTGGGCGAGGGCGAGGTATCGGCGACAACAATCGGTGAGTTCGTTATGGAACAATTGCGCTGCCTGGATGGCGTGGCCTATGTGCGTTTTGCCTCGGTATATCGCGAATTCAAGGATGTGGATGATTTTCTGTCGGCCGTGAAGGCAGCGGTAGGGAAAAAGGAGTAAGCATGAGTGTGAATATTGCAGTTCTGCCGGGTGATGGCATCGGCCCTGAAATCGTGCGTGAAACGCTGAAAGTGCTGGACGTGCTCAATGCGCATTTCGGCCTGAACGCCGAATGCGAGGAAGGGCTGATCGGCGGTGCCGGTTACGATGGTGCCGGCGATCCGTATCCTGCCGCAACACAGCGGCTGGTCAGGGCCAGCGATGCCGTATTGCTGGGTGCTGTCGGTGGTCCGCAATGGGAGGCGCTGGACAAGCCGTTGCGTCCTGAAGCAGGGCTGCTGCGCATTCGTGAGGACCTCGGGTTGTTCGCCAATTACCGGCCGGCGAAGGTGCAGAAGCAGTTGCTTGATGCCTCCACGCTGAAGCCTGAGGTGATTGAAGGCGTGGATATCCTCGTTGTTCGTGAACTGGTTTCCGGCATTTATTTCGGCCAGCCGCGCGGCATTGCCGAGGTCGATGGTGAACGCCGCGGTTTTAATACCATGGCCTATCGTGAAAGCGAAATCCGCCGTATTGCGCGCAAGGCCTTTGAGGCGGCGCGCCTGCGCAGTCATCGCGTTTGCAGTGTGGAAAAGGCCAATGTGCTGGAGGTTTCCGAACTGTGGCGCAGTGTGGTGATGGAGGTGCATCAGGCTGAGTTCACTGATGTGGAGCTGTCACATATGTATGTCGACAACGCGGCCATGCAGCTGATTCGCAACCCGAAGCAGTTTGACGTAATTGTGACCGGCAATCTGTTCGGCGATATTCTTTCTGATGAAGCTTCCATGCTGACCGGTTCGATCGGCATGTTGCCATCGGCTTCCATCGGCGAAAAGTATGCGATGTATGAGCCGATTCACGGCTCGGCGCCGGATATCGCCGGTCAGGACAAGGCAAATCCGCTGGCCACGATTCTGTCGCTGGCCATGATGCTGCGATACTCACTGCAACGTGAGGATCTGGCGCAGAAGCTTGAACAGGCCGTGGATCAGACGCTGGATGATGGTGTGCGCACGGTAGATCTGGCATTCAACGGTGAAGCGGCTGTATCCTGCAGCGGGATGGGTGATGCCGTGGCCGAACGTCTGCGCGCACTGGGAGAAGGCTGATGGACGAACGTTATTTGCCGGAAAAGGATGTCTATCGAGTGGCGGTTGTCGGCGCTACGGGTGCCGTGGGCAAGACCATGCTGGAGATTCTGGAAGAACGACAGTTTCCCGTTGCCGAGATGGTTCCGCTGGCCTCCAGCCGCAGTGCAGGTTCGACCATCACCTTCAATGGCAAGGATTATACGGTCCAGGATCTGGAGCAGTTTGATCCGGCAGGTCTGGATATTGCGCTGTTCTCGGCCGGTGGCGGGACTTCCTTGGCGCATGCGCCCCGTTTTGCCGAGGCCGGTTGCTATGTGGTCGATAATTCCAGCGCCTGGCGCATGGAGCCCGACGTGGCGCTGATTGTGCCGGAAGTGAACCCTGATGCCCTGGCAATGGCACGGCATAACCGGATTATTGCCAATCCCAATTGTTCAACGATTCAGCTGGTTGTGGCGCTGAAGCCTTTGCATGATGCCGTACCGATCCGCCGTGTGGTTGTCTCAACCTACCAGGCTGTATCCGGTGCCGGCGGCAAGGGTATGGAAGAGCTGGCGCGACAAACGGCCCAGTTGCTCAATGCGCGTGAAGCTGAACAGGATGTGTTCCCTGCGCGTATAGCCTTTAATGTGATTCCGCATATCGATGTCTTCCTTGAGGATGGCTATACCAAGGAAGAGCGCAAGATGATGGACGAAACGCGCAAGATTCTCGATCCGTCCATTGCCGTCACGGCGACGACGGTGCGTGTGCCGGTGTTTTACGGCCATTCCGAGTCCGTCAATATTACGTTCGAGCAACCGCTATCGGCTGAACGTGCGCGGGAGATTCTGGCTGAGAGCGAAGGTATTTGCGTTATCGATGATCCGGCCAGCGAAGACTACCCGATGCCCAGCGAGGCTGCCGGCTCCGATCCGGTATGGGTTGGCCGAATTCGTGATGATGCCTCTTTTCCGAATTCGTTGCAGTTATGGGTGGTCGCTGATAATGTCCGTAAAGGAGCAGCGCTGAATGCCGTGCAGATTGCGGAAATGCTGATCCACTAAGTGATGTGATGATCGGGGGGGTAGTAGGGTTCATGCATCGGGTATCGGTTCGTTGGATGATGGGCCTGCTGGTCTGGTGTTGCCTGACCGGTTCAGCATCTGCTGTTTCCCTTGGCAATATCGAGATTGCCAGTCATCTCGGGGAGCCGTTTTTTGCCCGGGTGGATGTCCACCTGGCGGAAGGCGAGAGTATGGACAAGGTTCAGGCCTCGATTGCCGAAGCTTCCGACTACCGGATTCTGGAAATTTATCGGGACCATGTCGTGGCCGGCATTCGGGTTGCGCGTAAAAACGATGGCAGTCCGTTGCTGGAGTTGTCCTCAAGCAAGCCTGTAGATGTGCCTTTCTTCAATCTGGTTCTCAAACTCAGTTACGAACGCTTTACCCAGTTCAAGAAGTTTCCGGTATTCCTTGAGCTGCCCAAAGCCGTACAGCCGAAGGCCGCGGGCAGGAAAGCACCGGTCGCAACGCTAAAGGCCAAAGGGCCGGAGGTGGTGCCGATTGTGTTGCAGCCGGCCGCAGAGGCTGCCGCGGGGAAACAGGAACAGAAAAAATCCGGCGATTTTAAACCGTTTGATGGCTGGGCCCGGGCTTCGGTGTACGGGCCGATTGTGCGCGGTGATATGTTATCGACGGTTGCCCAGCGGTTGAAAATCGATGACCGTTATACGCTGGCGCAGGTTGTTGTGGCGTTGTATGAAAAAAACCCTGACAAATTCAATGTCGGGAACCTCAACCTGTTAAAAAAAGGCGCCATGCTGAAAGTTCCGACGCGTGCCGAGATCGAGAAGCATACGCCGGCAGAAGCCAGTCGTATTTTCCGGCAGCATCTGGATCACTGGCAGGAACTGGTGAAGAAACCACGTTATGCGGCCGAGAAGCGCGCGCAGGAAACCCGTTACAGTCCACGCATTCGCGTCGGTGAGAAGGCCGAGGTGATGCACAGGGCGGCAACCACGGTTGCTGCTGCCGAGCCACAGAAGACAGAAAAAACATCTGCTGAAAACCAACCGCCTGCCCTGACGGATGCCGCCGGTACGGCTGCTGAAACGAAAACATCAGTTGTATCGGACGAAGCAGCGACGCCCAAAGATGGGCAGGTGGCACAGGCGCAGACCGCATTGCCGGCGCAGCAGGCATCCGGAAGAGATGCGGTGGCGGATCATGCTGCCATTGCCGAAAAGGCCGCACCTGCAGCGGCCACGCCGAAGATCAATCACCAGTTGAATGCACTGCAATTGAAGGTGAAACAGATGCAATTGCAGCTGGCCATGTTGCAGGAAGAGAAAAGGCAGGATGCTGAAATAATGCAATGGGTGCTGCTGGGAATGGCCATCCTGATTGTGATCCTGTTACTGGCGCTGTTATTCGCCCTGCGTCGCAAACCGGCAGCGGAAGCGAGCGCGACAGCTCCGCTGGCGGCATCTCGGACGATCGTGGAAGATGCGCCGGCGCAGGAAGTGAACGATGCTCAGGCTGCGGGGCAGACGCCTCAGACAGAGAAAGCTGCGGAAGCGCCATCTTCTGCTTCGGTGGAATCCGCCGAGGAACATTCTTCGGAGGCTCCGGCGGAGAGCGGCAGCAGCCTGAAGGATACGCCGCTTCCGTCACCATCGGAAGCTATGGAGGCACCGGAGAACGTGCCGGCTGATGTATCCAATCCCGATATTGACCATCTGGCCGATGCCGATGTTTATCTGCGCTATGGCATGGAAGATGAGGCCATGAAGATGGTTGAGCTGGCCCTGCAGGCTGATCCGCAGCGTGTGGATGCTCACATCAAGAAGATACTGATTCTCAGTTTCTTTGCCAGGGAAGAAGAGTTGCAGCGCAGTATTGCGGAGTCCATGCAGGCAATTCCGGCTGAAGAGCAGGAACGCTTTATCGTGGCGCTGCGGGATATGGGGCTGGATGATGTGTTGCCGACCATGACAGGCGAAGGTGACACGAGCCCCGAACAGGATGTGGC
>WFNX01000152.1 GCA_015488375.1 Mariprofundaceae bacterium
AACAGGAGGCATCCACCAGATGCAGGATAAAGGCCGTACGCTCCAGATGACGCAGAAAGCGTGAGCCCAGGCCCTTGCCTTCATGCGCACCTTCAATCAGGCCGGGAATATCGGCCACGACAAAGCCGTCGCCATCCTCCATGAACACCTGTCCGAGGGAGGGGGCCAGCGTCGTAAACGGATAATCGGCCACTTTTGGCCGGGCATTGGAAATACGCGCGAGAAATGTCGATTTGCCCGCATTGGGCAATCCGGCCAGGCCAACGTCGGCCATGATTTTCAGTTCCAGCAGGCGAATACCGGATTCACCCTCACCGCCCGGCTGGGCATAGCGCGGCGCACGGTTGGTACTGGTCGCGAAATGCGCATTGCCCAGGCCACCTTCGCCGCCACGCGCCAGCACATAACGCTCATCGGGCACCGACAGATCCTTGAGCACATGCCCTGCTTCATCCTTGACGAGCGTCCCCACCGGCACCTCGATCACGATATCCTCGGCATTGCGTCCGTGCCGGTCCGAGCCCATGCCGGGCTGCCCGTTTTTGGCGATCAGACGCTTGCGCAAATATAATTCCTGCAATGTGTTCTTGCGCGTGCTGGCCACGAGAATCACATGCCCGCCGCGACCGCCGTCGCCACCGTCCGGACCGCCCTTGGGGATATACTTCTCCCGTCGAAACGAGACACAGCCGGCGCCGCCGTTACCGGCACGAACCTCAATCTTCACTTCATCTATAAAACGCATGCTGTATTACACCACGGAACCCTTGTAAATCAAAACCCGGCGTTGCGGGCAAAAAAAAGGGGCGCGACTGGCGCACCCCTTAACAACTCCGACAAATGTGACTTCAGGCAGTCACGCGTACCGTGGTACGACCCGCGCTCTTGAAGTACTCCACATTGCCGTCAATCAGTGCAAACAGGGTGTAGTCCTTGCCGCAACCGACATTTTCGCCCGGACGAATCTTGGTGCCACGCTGGCGCACCAGGATATTACCCGCACGCACGGCTTCGCCGCCATATTTCTTCACACCCAATCGTTTCGAATTGGAATCGCGTCCGTTACGACTGGAACCACCTGCTTTTTTATGTGCCATGGTTTACTCCTTGTCTGCAGCCGCAGCTTTCGCTGCACGCGGTTTTGTGATCTTCTCAATACGCACCGCCGTATAATCCTGACGGTGACCCTTGGTCAGACGATAATTTTTGCGGCGGCGCTTCTTGAAAATCACCACTTTCCGGCCACGGCCCTCTTCGGTCACCACAGCGGTCACCTTGGCCTTGGCCACATCAGCGCCAACCTTGATGGCGTCGCCCTCGCCAACGAGCAATACGTCGTCAAAGGTGACTTTTTCGCCGGCTTCCACACCCAGCTTCTCGACTCGCAATACATCGCCCTCGCGAACGCGGTACTGTTTGCCGCCTGTTTTGATTACAGCGTACATCGACAACTCCAATTAGCTCAGGCCGCCTTGCCAGGCTTGCCGTATTTCTTGTAAAAGCGCTCTACGCGACCTTCGGTATCCACAATCTTCTGCTTGCCGGTATAAAACGGATGGCATGCCGAGCAGATTTCCACGCGGAAATCGCCCTTCGTCGAGCGGGTTTCAAAGGTGTTCCCGCAGGAGCAGGTTACCTTGGATGCAACATATTCTGGATGAATGCCAGCTTTCACGTTCAATCTCCTGTTCAATGAGCCCAATGATCTCAAAGGGGCGCGATTTATAGCGTCATGCGCCTGCCGATGCAAGCATGAATCTTCCCGATGGGAGAATATGCCCTAGATCAGCCCCGCCACGGCAGAAGCACACAGACCCATGAGCGGATCGGGATACAGCCCCAGCATCACGATGACCAGCGTCATCACTACAACCGTGGCCTGCATGACGGCGCTGTCATTGAAATTGAATGCCACCCGCGCTTCATCGAAATAAATGTATTTGACCACGCGGATATAGTAAAACGCACCCACGGCGGAAAACAGCAAGGCATAGAGCACCAGATAGACATGCCCGGCCTGCACGGCGGCAATAAACACCGCATACTTGGCCCAGAAACCGCCAAGGAACGGAATTCCGGCCAATGAGAACAACAACAGTCCCATGGCCAGCGCATAACCCGGCCGCGCCCTAGACAGGCCGGCAAAATCATCCAGCAGCTCGCCCTGGATGCCTTCCCGACGCATGAGAATAATGATCGCGAACGCGCCCATGGTCATGAACAGATAGATGGACAGGTAAACCAGAATGCCCGCATATCCCTCACTGGTGCCGGCAATCAGGCCCAGCATGACAAAGCCGACATGACCGATCGTCGAATAGGCCAGCATACGCTTGATGTTGCGCTGGGCAATCGCCGCCAGATTGCCGATGGCCATCGTCAGCACCGCCATCCAGATCAGAATCATCTCCGCTTCCTGCTGCACCGCCGGCAGGGCATCCACAAGGATGCGAATGAAAATCACAAAACCGGCCACCTTCGGCGCCACCGACATAAATGCCGTGATCGGCGTCGGCGCACCCTCGTAGGCATCCGGCGTCCACATATGGAACGGCGCCATCGAAACCTTGAACGCCAGACCGGCCACCACAAAAACCAGACCCAGCAAGGTGGCGGCGCGGGCGCTGCCGCCGCCATCGGCCAGTGCATCCCCGATAAGCTTGAAATCAAAGCTGCCGGACACGCCGTAAAGGAAGGTCACGCCATAAAGCAACATGCCTGAGGACAATGAGCCAAGAATAAAATATTTCAGGGCCGCCTCACTGGAACGCAGCGTATCACGCTGATAGCCGACCAGCACATAAACCGACAGGGCCATCAGCTCCAGTCCGAGATACATGGTAATGAAATTGTTGGCCGAAACCATCAGCATCATGCCCAGCATGGCAAACAGCATTAAGACATAATACTCGCCGACATTCGCCTCATCCTTCATATAATCAATGGAAAGAATGATGCCCAGCGCCGTACCGGCACAGATCAGCACCTTGCTGAACACGGCAAACGGATCGAGCACAAACATGCCGTAGAACGCCACCATCGTACCCGCGCCCATCACCTGCAGGGAGGCAACGCCTGCGACAATCGCCGTGGCGGTCGCCAGCCAGGCCGTCAGCACCTTGCGTTCCTTCGGGATGAACAGATCGAACAACAACAGGAACATCGCCATCACGGCCACAACCATTTCCGGCAGCAGCGCGATCAGATGTTCCGGGAAAGGAAACGGGAATGTTACATTAGCCATCGTGATTCTTCCTTAATGCACGGCCAGCTGCTGCACGGGCATATGCTGTGCCAGTGCCGCCGCCGCATCCAGTTTACTTGTTGTTGCCTGCGCAATCAGGTGCGCCACGGATTCATGCATCACATCCAGTACCGGTAACGGATAAAGTCCCAGCCATACCACCAGCATGATCAATGGTACGAAATAACCGAATTCACGCATGTTCATATCCGGCATGCCCTTGACCGTATCCTTGGTCAGATCGCCCATGATTACCCGTTTGTACATCCACAGCGTATAGCATGCCGAAAGCACCACCGAGGTCGCGGCGCCAATCGCAATCCACTTGGAGGAGACCATGCCCAGT
The DNA here is from genome assembly GCA_015488375.1 of Mariprofundaceae bacterium. Lineage (GTDB taxonomy): Bacteria > Pseudomonadota > Zetaproteobacteria > Mariprofundales > Mariprofundaceae > J005. The sequence continues at coordinate 3,591 of WFNX01000152.1, forward strand.
TGCGCCTGTGCCACGGATGAGGCATCGAAGGTACCGATCAGCACCATGATTTCGCCAATAAACGCCGAAGCACCCGGCAGAGCCACATTGGCCATACAGAACACCATCATGACCGCGGCGAACACCGGCATCACATTGACCACACCGCCGTAATCGGCAATTTCGCGCGTATGCAGGCGGTCATACATAACGCCCACGCAAAGGAACAGGGCCGCAGCCACAAAGCCATGACTGATCATGCCGATAATCGCACCTTCCACGGCGGGCTGCGTAAACATGAATGTTCCCAGCGTCACAAAGCCCATATGCGCAATGGATGAATAGGCGATCAGTCGCTTCATATCCTGCTGCATCATGGCCACCAGCGAGATATAGATGATCGCAATCAGGCTCAGCGCTACGACAAACGGCACAAAATACTGGGAGGCATCCGGCAGCATCGGCAATGAAAACCGCAGAAATCCGTAGGCGCCCATTTTCAGCAGAATACCGGCCAGAATCACCGAACCGGCCGTCGGCGCCTCGGTATGGGCATCCGGCAACCAGGTATGTACCGGCCACATCGGCACCTTCACGGCAAAGGCAATGAAGAAGGCGATCCAGATCCAGAACTGCCAGGTGAAATCAAACGGATAATCCATGAAGTCGAGCATGCTGAACGTGTGCCCGGCCTTGAAATACATCGCCAGCAATGCCACCAGCATCAGCACGGAGCCGGCCAGGGTATAGAGGAAGAACTTGATCGTCGCATAGACGCGATTCTTGCCGCCCCAGACACCGATAATCAGATACATCGGAATCAGCATCGCTTCCCAGAAGAAATAGAACAGCACGGCATCGAGCGCACTGAACACGCCGATCAGGGTCGTTTCCAGCACGAGGAAGGCCAGCATATATTCCTTCACGCGCGTCCTGATGCATTCCCAGGCGGAAATAATGCAGATCACGGTCAGCAGGCTGGTCAGCAGAATGAACGGCATGGAAATACCGTCCACGCCAAGCTGATAATTGATATTAAAGGCCGGAATCCAGCGGTGGAATTCCTCAAACTGCATATGTGCCGTTGTCGTATCGAACTGCAAGGCCAGCGGCAGCGTCACCAGAAAGGTGGCGACGGAAACGGCCAGCGCCGACCAGCGCACGGCATCGTCACCCCGGACAAACAGCCAGATGAACAGCGCCCCGAGACTGGGCAGGAAGATACTCAGAGACAGAATCGGAAAATCCAGAACGTTATGCAAATCCATTTCCCAGTCTCCCCGTTAAGCCTTCAACAACAGATAGGTCAGGAATCCGAACACGCCGATCACCATGGCAAAGGCATAATGATAGACCATGCCCGTCTGCATGGCGCGCATGCGGGCGGCTCCCGACTTGATCGAATCGACGATACCGCCGTGAATCATGCCCTTGTCGATCATATCCAGATCGCCCTTTTGCCACAGCATCGTACCCAGACAGCGGGCAGGGCGCACAAACAGCTTGTCGAACAATTCATCCCAGTACCATTTGTTGAGCAAAAAGTCGTGCACACGCGGAAACGAGGCGGCCAGTTTCGCCGGCATGGCCGTTTCACGGAAATACATGAACCAGGCCAGACCGATGCCGCCCAGCGCCAGCAGCAGCGGGCCATAATGCGTGAAGAAACCAAGCGTGTGATTGGTTTCGGCCGCTTCCAGCGTAAGCAGCGGATTATGCGCTTCCAGCACAAAAATCGAATTGGCGAAATAGCCGTGGATCACTTCCGCCTCGGTCAGCCCGACGGAAACGCCCCAGAAGCCGGCTCCGATGGCACCCACCGAAAGAATCAGCAGCGGCACGGTAATGACCTTGGGGGATTCGTGCACATGCGCCTTGATCTTCGCCGGCACGCGGTCGGAGTTATGGAAGGTCAGGAAAAACATGCGGAAGGTATAAAATGCCGTCATGAACACACCGGTCAGCACGCACCAGTAGGCCAGTTCGCTGCTCCAGCCCATGCCGCGCACGGCCGCAGCCTCGATAATCAGATCCTTGGACCAGTAACCGGCAAACGGCGGCAAGCCGGCCAGAGCCAGTGCGCCGATGAGCATCGTGATATAGGTAACCGGCATAAAGCGGCGCAGCTGACCCATAATCCGGATATCCTGCTTGGCCATCATGCCGTGGATGACCGAACCGGCCGCCAGAAACAGCAGCGCCTTGAAATAGGCATGCGTCATAAGATGGAAGATGCCCGCGGAATAGGCCGATACGCCGCAGGCCACGAACATATAGCCCAGCTGCGAACAGGTCGAATAGGCGATGACGCGCTTGATATCGTTCTGCACCAGGCCAATGGTCGCACACATCCAGGCCGTGATGGCGCCAACAACGGTTACCGTGGCCAGCGCCGTTTCGGAAAATTCAAACATCGGCGACAGGCGCGCCACCATAAACACACCGGCCGTCACCATCGTTGCCGCATGAATCAGCGCGGATATCGGCGTCGGACCTTCCATGGAATCCGGCAGCCAGACATGCAGCGGCACCTGCGCACTCTTGCCCATGGCACCGATGAACAATGCCAGACACATAAACGTAATGGCCGTGACCTCCCAGCCCATGAAATGCAGGGAAACATGCTGCGTCACAAAATCCGGCACCATGCGGAATACTTCGTGATAATCGACGGTACCGAAATAATACCATACGGCCAGGATGCCGATGGCAAAACCGAAATCGCCGACACGATTAACGATAAATGCTTTCAGGGCGGCGAAATTGGCGCTTTCGCGCTTGAACCAGAAGCCGATCAGCAGATAGGAAAACAGGCCCACGGCCTCCCAGCCGAAAAACAGCGTAAAGAAATTATTGCCCATCACCAATACCAGCATGGAAAAGGTAAAGGCGGAAATATAGGAGAAGAAGCGGGTATAGCCCGGATCGCCATGCATATAGCCGATCGTATAGACATGCACACAGGCGGATACGATCGTCACCGTGACCATCATAATCGCCGTCAGCCGGTCGATCATCATGCCTACCGGCACGACAAACTGATCGGATAACATCCAGGTCCAGTAATTGCCGTAAAATGAAGCCCCGGCCTGCACCTGCATGAAGACATCAATGGACAGAATGGCCGAACCGATCACGCCCAGGCAACAGATCCAGTGCGTCAGCTTTTCCTTCAGGGCCCAGCCGAACAAACCGGCAAGCAACGCGGCCAGCAAAGGCAGCGCCGGAATTGCCAGCAACTCGGTGGTATTCAACGTTAATGCAGTCTCATGCACGTCATGCCTCCCCTATCAGCCCTGCAAGGTATTGATGTCCTCGACCTCGATCGAGCGACGCGTGCGATAAAAAGCTACCAGGATGGCCAGGCCAACGGCGACTTCACTCGCTGCGACGGTTAATACGAAAAAGACGAAAATCTGTCCGGCCAGATCGTTCAGAAAATGCGAAAAAGCCACCAGATTCAGGTTTACCGCCAGCAACATCAATTCAATACACATCAGAATCGTAATCACGTTCTTGCGATTCAGGAACAGGCCGATCACGCCCAGCGAAAACAGCGCTGCGGAAATAATCAGATAATCCGACAAAGCGACCATATTACATCCTCACCTTGCGCAGGCGATCTTCCTTGCGGACATTCACCTGAGCAGAAATATTCTGGTATTTTGCGTCCTTGCGCGTGCGCAGCGTCAACACAATGGCGCCCACCAGCGCCACCAGCAAAATGATGGCCGCGATCTCGAAGCCAAGCAGATATTTGGTATACAGGACCTTGCCGATCTCCATCGTATTATTGACCTCGCGTCCGAAATGCTCGGCCGTGGCCTTCGCTCCCTGCGAAAATACACCCGCGCGCGAAGCCCCGACAAATTCAATAAGCAATGCCAGCGCAATCACCGCGCCGGTCGGCAGATATTGCAAAAAGCCCTCGCGCAATTTGGCGGTATTGATCTCCAGCATCATGATGACAAACATGAACAGCACCATCACCGCGCCGACATAAATCAGAATCAGGATGATGCCGAGAAATTCTGCATCGAGCATGAGAAACAGGCCGGCGGCATTGAAGAAACAGAAAATCAGGAACATCACCGAATGCATGGTGTTGCGCGCCAGCACAACGCCCATGGCGGAAACGATGGCCAGTCCACCAAACATGTAAAAGAACAGCGACTCGAGCAATTTCCCCTCCTAAAACCTGTCTTCAGCTATACTTCGCGTCAGCAGCGAGATTCGCCGCAATCTGCGCTTCATAGCGATCGCCATTGGCCAGCAGCATTTCCTTGGTGTAGTACAATGCCTCGCGTGTTTCCGATGCGTATTCAAATTCCTGCGTTTCCACAATTGCATCGACAGGACAGGCTTCCTGACAAAAACCGCAATAAATGCACTTGGTCATATCGATGTCGTAACGCGTCGTACGGCGGGTACCGTCCTCACGCTCTTCCGACTCGATCTCGATGGCCAGGGCCGGACAAACCACCTCGCACAGCTTGCAGGCGATACACCGTTCCTCACCGGACTCATAACGACGCAGCGCATGCAGGCCGCGAAAGCGCGGCGACAACGGCGTGCGCTCTTCCGGATACTCCACGGTAATCTTCTTCCTGAACAGGTAACGACCAGTCAGGGACAGACCCACCAGCAGTTCCCACAGCAGCCAGGTCTTGAATGTACGCTTGATCAAGCTCATCCCATTACCTCCACGGCATCCAGAAATTAATGATGGAATCCAGACCCGGCGTGTAGATGAAAATCCCCACCACAGCAATCCATGCCAGCGTCCACGGCAGGAACACCTTCCAGCCCAGACGCATCATCTGATCATAACGGTATCGCGGAAATGTTGCCCGCAGCCAGATAAACAGGAAAATCAGGAAGCCGGTCTTGGCCAGCAGCCAGAATGTCCCCGGAATAACATCCAGTGCCGGAATCGGCGCATACCAGCCACCAAGGAACAGGATCGAGGTCATCAGGCTGATCAGGATCATGGCACCATATTCGGCCAGCGAGAATGTGGCGAACCACATGCCGGAATACTCCACATGATAACCGGCCACGATTTCCTCGGTTTCCGTCAGGTCGAACGGCGTACGCCCGGTTTCCGCGCAGCCGGAAATAAAGAACACCAGCAGCATCGGGAACAGCGGAATCATATACCAGTGCAGGATACCGCCCTGCTGCGCATGCACGATATCGGCCAGATCCAGCGAACCGGCCAGCATCATCACCGTAACCAGACCAAAGCCCATGGATATTTCATAGGAAATCATCTGACAGGTCGAACGCATCGCACCCATAATCGGATATTTGGAGTTAGAGGCCCAGCCGGCCATGAGCACGCCGTAAATCGACAGGCTGGAAACGGCCATGATATACAGCAGTCCGACATTCAGATGCGCAATGGCCATGACATGGGGTTGATCCCAGATGCCGAACAGCGACGTTTCACCGAACGGCACCACAGCAAAGGCGACCAGCGCCGGCGTCAGCGAAAGAATCGGCGCACCGACGAACAACAGCTTGTTGGCCCGTGCCGGAATCGTCGTTTCCTTGAGAAACAGCTTCAGACCATCCGCCAGGGGCTGCAACAGACCTGCCGGCCCGACGCGGTTACAGCCCTTGCGCACCTGAATCCAGCCGATAACGCGGCGTTCCAGATACGTGATATAGGCAACCGACAGTGCAATCGGCACTGCAATGGCCAGAATTTCCAGAGCCCAGATACCGGCCTGAGCTGCCATATCAAGCGCACTCATGACTCTTCTCCCTCACCCAGCTGCGCCGACGTCACATCGGACAGGTGCCCGGCCACGCCACGCTTGGCAATATAAATCACACCGGGACTGACATCTTCCCTTGTCCCCACGCTGAATGTTTCCTTGCCGAGGAAGCTCGTAATCGTCAGCTCACCGGCCTCCAGCCCTGCCGCGGCAAGGGTATCCGGATGCACGATCACATCATCCAGCGCATGAATACGGCCGGCTTCGGAAAGCAGCCTGGATGCCCGCGCCCACATGCCCTCGCGGTACATCGAATAGCGACTGACCACATCCAGTTCAAATGCCGGCGCCTCACCGCCCGGCAATACTTCAGCATCACGATGCCGTGCGGTCGAAACCAGACACTCATCACATGCCGCCGATGCACAGGCATCCCTGACTTCAGGCATCTTCGCAAACAACTGCTCGCGCAACTCATCCAGCGATACCACCGGCGGCTCCGCCCCCAGCTCCTGCGTCAGGCGCATCATCACCTTCCACAATGGCCGTTCCTGACCGAGCGACTTCACCGGCTTTCTGGCCACCCGCACGCGCCCTTCCATATTCAGGAACGTACCCTCAATTTCCGCATAGGCCGCTGCCGGCAACTTGACCTCGGCACGCTCGCCGACGGCGCCGTCAATCGCACCGATCTGAATCAACGGCACCTTGCTCAGGGCCGCCGCCGCTGCCGACGGAAACAGGCCGTCGCCCACCGGATCACTGCCCACCAGCACCAGCGCATCCAGATCGCCGGCGGAAGCCGCAGCAAACAGGTCGCGGGCACTGACGCGCACGTCACCAAACACGGCGGACAGCATCTGTGCATTCATCTCTTCGGGAATCAGGTTACGCCCGTCCTTGCCCGGTTCAGCATGACCGCAGGCGCGCATCAGCAGATCAATGCCATAGATCAGACTGGCAGCATCCTCATGCGAGCGAATCTCCTCACCGACAATCAGCGCACAGGTATCGGCAATCATTGCATCCGCCAGCACCTTGCCTGCTTCATGGCGACCCTCAACACGGGCCAGCCAGGCATCCATGCCGGCTGCCGTCTTGCCCAGCTGCTGCACCTGCTCCATGGCCCGTGCAATCACCGCATGCCAGTCACGCGGACGAATCAGCATATCATTGGTCAACTGCATATTGGTGCGGTAATTCATGGCGCCGATGCGTGAAACCGGCAGACCTTTCTGCGCGCGCTTGCGCAGACGCTGCATCAGCAGCGGCAGGCGCTGGCGCAAATCGGAACCGACCACAACCACCTGATCGGCCGCCTCAATCTGCGCGGTTGTCATTGAGAATCCTTCCTCAAAGGCAAACGTGCGCATATCGCGACGATGCAAATCGAATGCCACCTTGGCATCAGGAAACACCGCATCGCGCATCAGACGAATGGACATCAACCCTTCCATGCTCCAGCAGGGGGAGAATACGATGCCGACCCGCTTGCCGCGAACCAGCTCATTCACCCGTGCGAACGCCTCATCCCAGTCCGCCACTTCAAATGCATCGCCGCGGCGCACCTTCGGCTCCAGAATCCGCGCATCGGAACGAAACGCATCATAAACATAGCGGCCACGATCGCAGATCCACGGTTCAGGACTGCCTTCCACCGGACGAATGCGCATAACTTCGTCGCCACGCGATTCAATGCTGATATCGCAACCATTCGGACACTGCGTGCAGGTACTGACGTGGTGCGTCATCTCCCAGGGACGGGAAACATCATGCGAAGGCTTGTCCAGCAATGCGCCGACCGGACAGATATCCGGCAGGTTACCGGACAGCTCCGATTCCAGCGCATCCTCGACAATGCCGTTGATGGTCATGTGGTCGCCGCGATTGAGAACACCGATATCGCCGGTTCCCGCAACCTCGTTGGCAAAACGTACACAGCGCGTGCAATGGATGCAGCGGGTCATGCAGGTATTGACGAACGGGCCCAGATCATAATTGACCACGGCGCGCTTGGGCTCCGCATAACGCCCCTTCGACGGGCCGTGCTCAACGGCGTAATCCTGCAATTTGCAATCACCGCCCTGATCGCACACCGGGCAATCCAGCGGATGATGGATAAGCAGATATTCCATGACCATTTCACGGTCTTTCTTCAGGCTTTCCGTCTGCGTGGCCACCTTCATGCCTTCGGAAACCGGCGTGCAGCAGGAGGCCGCCGGCTTGTTCCAGCCCTCGACTTCCACCAGGCACATACGGCAGTTTGCCGCCACGGATAATTCGGGATGATAACAGAAATACGGTACGTCCACGCCATGCTGACGGCAGGCCTCGAGAATGCTCGTGCCCGGATCGACCGTTACTTCCCTGTCGTTAATAAACAATGTCGTCATGCGGCTTTCTCCACCAAACGCGCCCGAACCTCATCCGGGAAATGTTTCAGCATGGACAGAATCGGCGCCGCGGCACCATCCGCCAATGCACAAATGGTACGACCGGCCATGTGTTCCGCGGCATCGGACAATACCTGCAGATCCTGCTCGCCTGCCTCACCGGCTTCCACGCGCAGCATCAGGCGCTCCAGCCAGCCCGTACCCTCGCGGCACGGCGTACACTGCCCGCAGGACTCATGCGCATAAAAATGTGCCAGGCGACGTGAAACCGCCACCACATCGGTCGTTTCGTCCATCACGATAATCGCCCCGGACCCCAGCATCGAGCCGGCCTTGATCATATCATCATAGGTCAGCGGAATATCGTAATGCTCGGCCGTCAGCCATGGCGTGGACGAGCCCCCCGGAATAACGACCTTCGGCACCGAACCATGCTGCAGGCCACCGCAATAATCCTCAATCAGCGTTTTCAGCGAGGTTCCCATCGGAACTTCGTAATTACCCGGTTTGTTCACATGACCTGAAACCGAGAAAATCTTGCAGCCGGCACTGTTCTGCACGCCGATGGCGGCATGCCAGTCACCGCCATGCTCGAGAATCGCCGGCACCGTAGCCAGCGTCTCCACATTATTCACCACGGTCGGACAACGGTAAAAACCTTCGACGGCCGGGAACGGCGGCTTGAAACGCGGCCGGCCCGGTTTGCCTTCCAGCGATTCGATCAGGGCCGTTTCCTCGCCACAGATATAGGCGCCGGCACCGCGATGGACGGTCAGGTGCATCGAATAGCCGCTGCCGAGAATATTGTCGCCAAGCAGATTGGCCGCATAAGCCTCGGCAATGGCCTCATTCATCACATTGGCTTCATGCAGAAACTCACCGCGAATATAGATATACGCATCACGCACACCCAGCGCAAAGCCGGCCATGATCATGCCCTCAATCAGCAGGTGCGGATCGAAACGCATGATATCGCGATCCTTGAATGTTCCCGGCTCACCCTCGTCGGCATTACATAACAGATACGTCGGCTTGCCGGTATTACGCGGCACGAACGACCATTTCAGCCCGGTCGGAAAGCCTGCGCCGCCCCGGCCGCGCAGGCCCGATTTTTTCATTTCATCGACAATCTGTTCAGCCGTAAACTCATTGAGCACCGTCGGCAGGAACTTATAGGCACCGTTTTTGCGCGCCACCTCCAGCCTGTGCTGATCCGGAATGCGAATACGATCAAAGCAAATCTGGGTAACCTGTTTAGGATCGGAAGGAATCATGCTTCTTCTCCCTTGTTCCGCGCATTATCAATGAAGCGGTCGATATAGTCCGCATCAACCTTTTCATGATATTCATTATTAATC
>WFNX01000153.1 GCA_015488375.1 Mariprofundaceae bacterium
GCCCCGGAATACCGAGCCCTGCATTGTAACAAGGCTGAAGTGACGCTATCATGCCCGTCCTTTTTAGGGAATGAAAGGAGTGGTATTTGTTTAAAAGCATCCTCATTGCCAATCGCGGGGAATGTGCAATTCGCATTATTCGTTCATGCCAAGAAATGGGCATTGAAGCCGTCGCCATTTATTCGGAAGCCGATGCCCATGCGCTGCATGTGAAAAAGGCCGACCGCGCCATTATGATCGGTCCGGACCCGGTCAAAAGTTACCTGAACATTCACCGCATCGTAAACATCGCCCTGGAATCCGGCTGTGATGCCGTGCATCCGGGCTATGGATTCCTGTCGGAAAATGCCGAATTTGCCGAAGAAGTTGTCAAGGCAGGATTGACGTACATCGGCCCCTCACCCGATGCCATTCGCGATATGGGCAGCAAAACCAAGGCGCGTGAAGCCATGATCGCCGCAGGCGTTCCGGTCATTCCCGGTTCCGACGGTGCCCTGGCCGATATTGAGGAAGCTCTGGTTTGCGCCCGTGATATGGGTTATCCGGTCATGCTCAAGGCTGCGGCCGGTGGTGGCGGACGAGGCATCCGGCGCTGCGACAATGATGATGAATTGCGTGAAAACTTTATTGTTACCCAGCGCGAAGCCATGGCTGCATTTGGCAGTGATGAGCTGTTCATGGAAAAATGCATTGTCGAGCCGCATCATATTGAGTTCCAGATTCTGGCCGATCAGCATGGCCATGTTGTCCATCTTTTCGAACGCGACTGCTCCATCCAGCGCCGCAATCAGAAGCTCATTGAGATTGCTCCCAGCAGCTTTCTGACCGAAGCGCTGCGTAGCCGCATGGGCGAAATCGCCGTGCGCGCCGCACAGGCCGTCAATTATGTTAATGCCGGTACGGTGGAATTCCTTGTCGATAAGGACCACAACTTCTGGTTCATGGAAATGAACACGCGCCTGCAGGTGGAACATCCCATCACCGAGGCAATTACCGGCGTCGATATCGTTGCCCAGCAAATTGCCATTGCCGCCGGTGAACCCCTGCCCTTCACACAGCAGGAGCTGTCGCACCGCGGCTATGCCATTGAATTCCGCATCAACGCAGAAGACCCGAAAAACAACTTTCTGCCGACACCCGGCAAAATCACCCGCTATCATTCACCCGGCGGCATCGGCATCCGCGTGGATGGCTGCGTTTACCCCGGTTATGAAATCCCGCCGTTCTACGATTCGATGTGCGCCAAACTGACAGTCTGGGGACTGGACTGGCAACAGGCAGTCAATCGCGCCCTGCGTGCGCTCGATGAATATGATATTCGCGGCGTACGCACCACACTGCCGTTTTATCGCCATGTCGCATCATCGGAGATGTTTGCCTCCGGCTCGTTTCACACCGGATTCCTCGACCAGTATCCCGAACTGCTCGATTACAAAGCCCACGTAGCCCGTGAAGACATTGCCGCAGCCGTTGCTGTCGCCATTGCCGTTCACGCCGGACTGTAGGAGAAGAATACATCATGACCCAAGCAAAAAGAAAACTGGCCGTATCCGAACTGGCATTACGCGACGGACATCAGTCCTTGCTGGCCACGCGCATGCGTCTGGAAGACATGCTGCCCATTTGCGACAAACTCGATCAGGTCGGCTTCTGGTCGATCGAGGCATGGGGTGGCGCCACCTTTGACACCTGCCTGCGTTATCTGAAGGAAGGCCCGTGGGTACGCCTGCGTGAACTGAAAAAGGCCCTGCCGAATACCCCGCTGCAAATGCTGCTGCGCGGCCAGAATCTTCTCGGTTATCGCCATTATGCCGACGATGTCGTCATGAAATTCGTTGACATGGCTGCAGCCAATGGTGTGGATGTCTTCCGCATTTTCGATGCCATGAATGATCTGCGCAATGTTCGCGTTGCCATCAAGCAGGTGAAAGCCAATGGCAAACATGCCGAAGGCGCCATCAGCTATACGGTCAGCCCGGTGCATACGCTGGATCATTTCCTTGATCTGGCCAGGGGCTTTGAGGACATGGGCTGTGATACGCTGGCCATCAAGGATATGGCCGGTCTGCTGACGCCGGTGGCCACGCGTGAACTGGTCAGCGCACTGAAACAGACCGTCGATATCCCGATTCACCTGCACTGCCATGCCACTTCGGGAGTGGCGGAAATGGTTCAGTGGGAAGCCGTCCATGCGGGCTGTGACATTATCGACACGGCCATTTCGCCGCTAGCCGGCGGCACCTCGCACCCCCCGACCGAGGCCATGGTTGCAGCCTTCCGCGGTACGGAATTCGACACCGGCCTGGACATTGAGCTGCTGCAGGACATCGCCGCATATTTCAAGGATGTGCGCAAAAAATATGCGCGCTTTGAATCCCATGTCACCGGCGTGGATACGCGGGTATTTATCAACCAGATTCCCGGCGGCATGATTTCCAATCTGGCCAATCAGTTGCGGGATCAGGGTGCACTGGACAAAATGGATGAAGTGCTCGAGGAAATCCCCCGCGTGCGCAAGGACTTCGGCTACCCGCCGCTGGTTACGCCGACCAGCCAGATTGTCGGCACACAGGCCGTGCTGAATGTGGTTTCCGGCAAGAAATACAAGGTTATTACCAATGAGACAAAAGCCTATCTGAAAGGCATGTACGGTCAGCCGCTGGGCACGGTCAACGAAGAGGTGCGCAAGCTAGCTCTCGGTGACGAAGAGCCCATCACCGTGCGCCCGGCCGACCTGCTCGAACCAGAGCTGGATGCACTGACGCGCGAAATCGGCGACAAGGCGCGATCCGTTGAAGATGTGCTTTCCTATGCATTGTTCCCGGCGATTGCCCTGGAATACTTTGAGGAGCGGGAAAGCGGCAATCTCAAACCGGAATCACTGGATGAACCGGAGGTTGCCGGCAGTGAACCGGCGGCCGCGATTGTCCCCTCGCTGGCCCCCACTGAATTCAATATTACGATTCATGGTGAACAATATCATATCAAGATCGAGGGTTCCGGACACAAGAGCGACGATCTCCGGCCTTTCTATGTGAAAGTCGATAATGTTCTTGAGGAAGTCACGGTTGAAACACTGACCGAAGTACTGCCCATGGCCGATGGCAGCATTGATGCCAAGAAGGCATCCAAGGGCTCCCTGCGCCCCAAGGCAACCAAGGACTCGGACGTCACCACGCCGATGCCCGGCCGGATTGTCGCCATTAATGTATCCGAGGGCGATCAGGTTGAAGCCGGCCAGAACATTCTGGTGGTTGAAGCCATGAAAATGGAAAACCCGGTACATGCGCCGGTATCCGGCACCGTCAAGGCGATCCATGTCAATGTGGGCGACAACGTCAACCCGGACGAATGCCTGATTGAAATCGAATAACGCAGCCTGAAGCTTGCCGGCCTACATGCCGGCAAGCCGCTTGTATTTGATACGGTGTGGCTGACAGGCATCCTCGCCCAGGCGCTTCTTCTTGTCCGCCTCATAATCGGCAAAATTGCCTTCAAACCATTCCACATGCCCCTCGCCTTCAAAGGCCAGGATATGGGTGGCGATACGATCCAGGAACCAGCGATCATGTGAAATCACAACCGCACAGCCGGCAAAATCCAGCAACGCCTCTTCCAGGGCGCGCAGGGTTTCGACATCGAGATCATTGGTCGGCTCATCCAGCAGCAATACATTACCACCGCTCTTCAGCATTTTGGCCAGGTGCACACGATTGCGTTCACCGCCCGAAAGCACCTTGATCTTCTTTTGCTGATCAGCACCCTTGAAATTGAAACGGCCGCAATAGGCACGGCTGGAAACCTCGGTCCGGCCCAGCCAGATCGAATCGGCGCCACCGGAGATTTCTTCCCATACCGTCTTCTCGCCATCCAGCATATCGCGCGACTGGTCCACATAGGATAATTGCACCGTTTCGCCAATGGTCAGCGTACCCGCATCGGGATATTCCTGACCGGTGATCATGCGAAACAATGTCGTCTTGCCGGCACCGTTGGCACCAATCACACCCACAATGCCGCCACGGGGCAGATTGAAGTTCAGATCTTCCATTAACACGCGATCACCGAAACGCTTGAGCACATGCTCAGCCCGAATAACGGTATCACCCAGTCTTTCAGCCACAGGAATAAAGATTTGTTTCGTCGCATTGCGCTCCTGTACCTCACGACTGGCCAGTTCATCAAATGCCTTCAAACGCGCTTTCGACTTGGCATGACGACCGCGACTGCCGGCACGCACCCATTCCAGTTCGTGACGAATAGCCTTGCGGCGTGCGGTTTCCTGTTTCTCCTCAACAGCCAGTCGCTGTTCTTTCTGTTCCAGCCAGGCGGAATAATTTCCTTCAAACGGAATGCCCCGGCCACGATCCAGCTCCAGAATCCAGCCGGCCACATTATCCAGAAAATAACGGTCATGCGTCACGGCTACGACTGTGCCCTTGTAATCATGCAGGAACCGTTCCAGCCAGGCGATCGATTCAGCATCGAGATGGTTGGTCGGCTCATCCAGCAACAGCATATCCGGATTGGATAATAACAAACGACACAAGGCCACGCGACGACGCTCGCCGCCGGATAATCGCGTGATATCCGCATCCCAGTCCGGCAGGCGCAAGGCATCGGCAGCGATTTCCAGCTTGCGCTCCAGATCCCAGGCATCAGCGGCATCAATGGCATCCTGCAATCGCCCCTGCTCCTCGATCAGCGCATTCATTTCCTCATCGCTCATCGGCTCGGCAAAACGCTCGGAAATGGCATTAAACTGGTTCAGCAGTGCCCTGGTTTCCGCCACACCTTCCTCGACATTCCCGCGCACATCCTTGCTGGCATCCAGCTCCGGCTCCTGTGGCAGATATCCCACCCTGATACCCGGTGCAGGCCTGGCCTCACCGATAATATCCGTATCAATGCCGGCCATGATTCTGAGCAGCGTCGATTTGCCTGCCCCGTTCAGGCCCAGCACTCCGAACTTGGCTCCCGGCAAAAAGGACAGATAAATATCCTTCAGAATCTCGCGTTTGCCCGCAACAATCTTGCCAACGCCCTGCATCGTATAGATATACTGATAATCAGCCATGCCTTACTCCTGTTTGCACCTCGTATTCATCCACAAACCGGCGGCATAATATAAGCATGTATGCTCCGCGCCCAGCAATGTTTCTCATCGCACTGTAGCCAAATGAAGCTCAATGCATAATATCGCCACCGGGAGAAACAGATATGGGAAACAGATTTAAAGACAGGATTATCATGATTACCGGTGCCTCCGATGGCATTGGCCGGGCTCTGGCAGCCGCCGCAGCCGGTGAAGGCGCCAATATCATCGCCCTCGGACGCGATGAAGCATCGCTTGCCGCGACCCAGCAGCGCTGTGAAGAACTGGGCGGTCGCTGTCTGTGCGTACCGTTCGATCTGTATCAGTTTGACGACTACGGCAAGCTGTTTCTCGCCTTAAAAGATCAGATTCCGCATCTGGACGGACTGGTGCATTGTGCCGGTGAAATCAATCGCTGCACCCCGATGCAATATGTCAAAAGCGAGGACTTCCGAAAAATGCTCGATATCCACCTGGCTGCTCCCAATCTGCTGACACAGATGATGCTGCCGTTGCTGCGCCGTGCCAAAGCTGCATCGGTAATTTTTACAAGCTGTGACATGGTCAGCGAGGA
>WFNX01000154.1 GCA_015488375.1 Mariprofundaceae bacterium
TCTCCACGCTGGCCTGATCGGTCGGATCAGGGAACGCGCTTTGCTCCTGCTCGTGCATGGCATGCATGTTCTCATGCTGCCCCTGCTCCAGCTCATCGCGCCAGGCTGTTAATTGTTGTTCGAAATCAGCCAGTTGCTTCTTTGTTAACGGCATTGCTAAAACCTCCGACATAAGGCGGATCGATAAAGGCTCCGCACAAAAAGGCGCGAACCATAGCGATTTGAGCCTTTAGTGTAAATCAATGACGTGCAGACAGCAATCGCGAAAACTCGCCGCACCAGACCTGCGCCAACGCCGGCAGGGCAGGCGAGAGCCCGTGCGCCGCCAGCCTGTCCACAGCCAGCCCCGTCCCGCAGGGATTGATGACCGCAAACC
Organism: Mariprofundaceae bacterium; assembly: GCA_015488375.1. Classification (GTDB taxonomy): domain Bacteria; phylum Pseudomonadota; class Zetaproteobacteria; order Mariprofundales; family Mariprofundaceae; genus J005. The sequence goes on from WFNX01000154.1 coordinate 377, forward strand.
AGTGGCTGGCCACATCGACATTCAGCGCCATGCCGTGATAGGCCACGCCATGTTTCACGCGTACGCCCAGTGCGGCAATTTTGCCCTGTGCCGTCCATACCCCGGGGAAACCTTCCCTGCGCTGTGCTGCCACCCCCATGGCTTGCAGGAGACTGATGCAGGACTGCTCCAGCAGACACACGTAATCCTTCACGCCCAGACCACGCCGGCGCAAATGAATCACCGGATACAGCATGAGCTGGCCCGGCCCGTGGAACGTTGTCTCCCCGCCGCGATCCGTGCGCACAAACGGGGCCGGCAACGCTTCCAGCAGACGATTGTCCACACCTCGTCGCCCGGTTGTATACACCGGCTCATGCTCGCAGCTCCAGATCACTTCCTCACCGCCCTGCGCAACGATTTCGGCCCGCTGCACCAGCATCTGCCATACCGCATGATAGGCCATGCGCCCCAGCCAGCCTCCATCCTCCTGACTCACGGAAAACTCCGGATCAATCCGCCGACAGGGCTTCATACAACGTCGCCACACCTTCCGGCTGGCATAACAGCAGGACATCACAACCTGCACCAAGCGCCGCATCCGCGGCGGATAACACATCATCACCCACGCCTTTCATGCACAGATCATCACTCCAGATATGACCGGCGAACCCCATTTGTTCACGCAAGATCTGTTGTAACCAGAACGGCGACAGGGTTGCCACACGATCCTCCACGGCATCATAAATCACATGCGCCGTCATGATATGCCTGAGACCGACCCCGATCAGCCGGGCAAACGGTATTGCCTCATGCAGAATTTGTTCCCTGCCAATGTGCACATGCGGAATGGCGATATGTGAGTCGGCATCCGCCCGCCCGTGTCCCGGAAAATGTTTACCCACGGCCTCGATACCGGCATCGTGATAACCGCGCCAGGCACATGCCGCCAGCTCGGCCACCACATGCACGTCATCACTGTAGGCCCGGTTACCGATAATGGCATCACCTTCGGGCGCAAACACATCCAGCACCGGTGCACAATTATGGGTAAACCCCAGCGACTTCAATGCCTTGCCCGCCGCCAGCGCATCGGCATAAACCTCATCCCTCGCCCGTTGCGGAGCCTCGGCATACATGCGACCATATTCATCCGCCTGCCGGCGCGCATTAAACGGCGGCCAGGGCATCCGATGCACGCGACCGCCCTCCTCATCAATCGCCGCCCACAATGCCTGCCCGGCGCACTCACGCGCCTCATCCAGCAAGGCGCGTACCTGCTCAGGTTGCTCGATATTACGGGCAAACAGAATCACGCCCAGCGGCGGCCGTGCCCGCAGCCATTCCTTCTCCCGGCCGGTCAGCCTTGTCCCTTGCAGGCCGATAATCATATAACGTTGCATCACCAACTCCCCCGATCTTTCGTCATGCGCACATCCAGCCGATCCCGCAAGGCATCGCCCAGCAGGTTGATGGCCATGACGATACTCAGCAACACCAGCCCCGGCCATACAACCAGCAAGGGCTGCACCAGCATGACCCGTGTGCCTTCCCGAATCATCGTCCCCAGCGATGCCTGCGGCGGCTGAACCCCCACCCCGAGAAAAGACAACCCGGCCTCCCCGATAATCACGGCCGCCAGCCCAAAGCTGGCCTCCACCAGCAATGGCGCCGCGATATTCGGCAACAAATGCCGCCAGGCAATCACCGGAGCCGCCACACCATTGCTGATCGCCGCCTGTACATAGGGCGCCTGTTTCAGGGCCAGCACCTGCCCGCGCGCCAGCCTGGCAAAGCCCACCCAGCCAACAGCCACCAGCGCCAGCACAAGGTTTTCCACGCCCGGCCCGAGCATGGCCGCCAGGGCAATGGCCAGCAGAATGCCCGGGAACGCCAGCACAATATCCGCCAGTCGCATCAGCACATCGTCCCGCCATCCTCCCGACCAGGCAGACAACAGCCCCAGCGAAATGCCGAGCACAGCACTACCGACAACCACCAGCACCGCCACCAACAATGACAGCTGCAGGCCAGCCGCCAGACGAGCCAGCACATCGCGGCCAAGTCCGTCACAGCCCAGCCAGTGTTCATGGCTCATGCCGGCGAATACCTGGTGCAAATCCACCTGCAGCGCATCCTGACCTGCGATGCCGGCCGCCATCAACACACACACAGGCAGAGCCAGGCAGACAATAATCAGATAACGGGAAAATTCAGACAATACTCACCCACATGGCGAATGTTCATCACCCCCGCTATCGCAACGCCGGAACACATGCACCCAGACCAGCGCATCATCCTGCCATGTCATGCCCTGATGCATACGCAAGATAAGCTCGCGATAGGCATCCAGTGAAGGATAACCCTCGGCCCGGGCATCGGCATCGCTCATATCCCCCAGACGCTGGCGCTGCAGCGCCGTGCAGATAAACGGGACGCCGGCCAGCATAAATGTTTCGCCCGGCCAGGCATACACACCATCGCGACGCTGTTCTGTTTTACGCCCGTCCAGCGCCGCCTGTACAAGACGGGGATGCCGGATCAGCCTGTCGATGGTGCAGGTTTTTTCAGGCCAGGATGTGGCCTCCTGTTGTTGACTCATAGTCTCGCTCCCAAAAGAGGCAGCATTATCAAATATGCGGCGGCTGGCAAGCACCTTGCTTCGCGGAACGCAAATGCTATAGTCATGTCATTGCGAAGGAACAAAGGATGAATGAATGCGAAAACTCATGATTGTCTTTGCTGCCGGCTGTCTCGGCGCACTGGCCAACAGCCTGACTGTCTGGGCCTTCGGCCATTATGGCATCAGTGCCGACCTGCATGTACATATCGCCCCCGAGCTTTCGCCACCATGGCTGTACCCGCGCATTGTCTGGGGCGGCATCTGGGGGCTGCTGTTTATCCTGCCCGTGTTACAGTCACGATGGGTGCTCAAGGGTGCCGTGCTGAGCCTCGCCCCTACGGCCGTACAGCTGTTTGTCATTTTCCCCTTTATCGCACAGAGGGGCATGGCGGGACTGGAACTGGGCACACTGACCCCCTTGCTGGTACTGTTCTATAATGGTGTCTGGGGCATCGTTACGGCCATGGCCATTCGCTTCGGCAGATAACCTGGTCAAACAATCGACGATTATCACAGGAGATGGATATGAGCGACAGCAACGAAGTGGATTATGGTCCCCTGACAGCCCTCATCGGGGTATGGAAAGGAGACAAGGGAACAGATATCGCGCCTGAGCCCGAGGGCACGGAAGTCAATCCCTATCACGAAACACTCAGTTTTTCGGCCATCGGCGATGTCACCAATGCCGGCACGCAAACGCTGGCCGTGCTGCATTATCGGCAAATCGTGCAGCGCAAGTCCGATCAACAGGTGTTTCATGATGAAAGCGGCTACTGGATGTGGGATGCCGCCAGTCAGACAATCATGCATTCCCTGACCATTCCGCGTGGCGTCTGTATCCTGGCTGGCGGCCATGTTCCGTCTGTCCCGGCACCCGACAAGCGCATCACGCTGGAGGTTGCGGCTGCAGCAGACCATCCCGAATGGCACATTATTCAGTCGCCATTCATGCGGGAGAAGGCCTGCACTACGGCATTCCGTCACCATATCACCGTTGACGGCAATATTCTGCACTATGCCGAAACGACAATACTGGATATTTATGGCAAGGTTTTTGAGCATACCGATGAAAACACCCTGACCCGCCACTGAAACGAATGCAGATGAATAACGAGTCCAGCAACTTCATCGAAGATTTCATGCGGCAGGAATCGGCCAGCGGCATCCTCTTGATCCTGGCCACCGTGCTGGCGCTGCTGCTGAGCAATTCGATGTTTTCACCCCTGTACCAGTGGTTTCTGCATCTGCCGGTGGAAATCCGGGTCGGCGCGTTGTCACTGGATAAACACCTCTATCACTGGATCAATGACGGCCTGATGGCGATTTTCTTTCTGCTGATCGGACTGGAAGTCAAACGGGAAATGCTGGAAGGACATTTGTCCTCTATCGGGCAGGTCGCCCTGCCCGGCCTGGCGGCCATCGGCGGCATGCTGGTGCCGGCACTGATTTATCTGCTATTCAATGTTGATCAGCCTGTGGCCGCCAATGGCTGGGCGATTCCGACCGCCACCGACATTGCCTTTGCCCTGGCCATCCTGTCCCTGCTCGGCAAACGGGTTCCGGTATCGCTGAAAATCTTTCTCATGGCCCTGGCCATTATTGATGACTTGGGGGCCATCGTCATTATCGCCCTGTTCTACACCAGCGATTTGTCCACACTGTCGATCACCATTGCCTGTGTCGCCCTGGCCGTACTGATTGCCTTCAACCTGCTGGGAATCAGCAAAAAGGCCGCCTATTTTATAGTCGGCGCCATATTATGGGTCAGCGTGCTCAAATCCGGCGTGCATGCCACACTGGCCGGCGTGGCCCTGGCATTCACGATTCCATTGCGCAGCAGGGATGAACACGGACAGGTCACATCACCACTCAGGGAAATCGAACACGGCCTGCATTTCTGGGTCGCCTTTCTCATCCTGCCCCTGTTTGCCTTTGTCAATGCAGGCGTCGATGTCACCGGCATTTCCGTCAGCCAAATGTCCGGCAGCGTGCCGCTGGGCATCCTGCTCGGCCTGTTCATCGGCAAGCAACTGGGGGTTTTCAGCTTCAGCTGGCTGGCGATCAAACTCAGGCTGGCAACACTGCCCGAAGGCAGCAACTGGCGACAGCTGTACGGCGTTTCCGTACTTACCGGTATCGGCTTTACCATGAGCCTGTTTATTTCCTCGCTGGCATTCGAAGACAGCGCTCTGTTCCATTACACCGACAAGCTGGCCATTCTTCTTGCCTCATTCCTCTCCGGCATTATCGGCTACCTGATACTGCGCAGCAGCAGAAAAACATCATAACCCGGTTTTTTCATGATGACCATGTGCCGAGACAGGGAAACTCGAGGAATGTGAAGAACCTGGTCGGCATGGATGGGTTTTTGCAATGTGACACTGTGCATTTCGCGGTGCCTGGCTTGTCTGCGCAGGCCGGGTGCGCGCCTTTGGCTGCGAACCCTTCTTGCCTGCATGCGTACTCCATGCCTTGTGCATCCCGCGCCATCCATCCGCAACGCATGGCCTGCGTGCAAGATCCGAACCAGGTACTGTTAACATATATGTTAACAGTACCTAGCCTCGCAGCATGATTGCCCGGTTGCTGTTCAGGCGTATATGGCAAACGATTCCGACATTGCTCGGCGTGGTTACCATCGTGTTCTTTTTGCTGCATCTGGTGCCGGGTGACCCGGTGGATGCCCTGCTCGGTGAAACGGCCATGCCCGCCGACCGTGAAGCCCTGCGCCATGCCCTGCATCTGGATTACCCCCTGTGGCAGCAGTACCTCCTCTATGTGCAGGGGCTGTTGCAGGGCGAATGGGGGCAAAGCCTGCTCGACCGGAGGGATGTTCTGGAACTGATTATCGAGCGTTTGCCGGCGACCTTGCAGCTGGCCGGGGCCAGCCTGCTGTTTGCCCTGTTGCTGGCCGTACCGCTGGGCTACTGGGCGGCCCGTCATGCCGGACAACAGCAGAACGCATGGGCCATGGGCATATCCTTGCTGGGTGTTTCCATTCCGAATTTCTGGCTGGGGCCCATGCTGATGTTGCTGTTTGCCGTCATGCTCGGCTGGCTGCCCGTATCGGGCATGCAGCAGCCTGGCAGCATTATCCTGCCGGCCATCACGCTGGGCACCGCGCTGGCGGCCGTTCTCTCACGCATGGCGCGTTCTTCCTGGCTGGAGGCCGTGACACATGATGCCTGCCGGACGGCGAGGGCGTTCGGCCTGTCGGAGCGACGCATCTGGTGGCACCATGCCGCCCGTCTGGCCGCTGTGCCGATGGTCACCATGTTTGCATTGCAGATGGGGTCGGTGTTAAGTGGTGCCGTGATCACCGAAACGGTTTTCGACTGGCCGGGACTGGGCATGCTGACAATTGAGGCAATCCAGCAACGCAACTATCCGCTGGTACAGGGATGCGTACTGATGATCGCCCTTTTTTACGTGCTGGCCAATGTACTGGCCGATATCGCGGGCATCTTGCTCGACCCCAGGCAGTGCGGCGCGAATCGCGCCTGATCCGGATTTCCCCCACCGCCTGTAACAGGGTGGTTCTGCTGTCGATTCAACTTGCTTTCAACAGACAGTCGCAGCAGCCTGCGCTCATGTCAGAACAACGCTTTGATCAGGATGAAATCGCCAAATTCGAGGCCATGGCCGAAGAATGGTGGGATCCGCGGGGTAAATTCAAACCACTGCACCAAATCAATCCGTTACGACTGGATTATATTGCCGATAACGCCACCTTGCCGGACGCGCTGGTACTGGATGTCGGCTGTGGCGGCGGCCTGCTGGCCGAAGGCATGGCTGCACGCGGTGCCCGTGTCACCGGCATTGACCGCTCCCCGCGCGCGCTGGGGGTTGCCCGCACCCATGCCGAACAGAGCGGCATTCAGGTACAGTACGAGGAAAACGATGCCGAAACCTGGGCCGAATCGCACGCCGGACATTACGATATCATCACCTGTCTGGAAGTGCTGGAGCATGTTCCCGATGTCGAACGCACCGTGGCCGCCTGCGCGGCGATGCTGAAACCCGGCGGTCATTTCTTCTTTGCCACACTGAACCGGACGCCTGTGGCCTACCTCAAGGCGATTATCGGTGCCGAATATATTCTCGGCTGGTTGCCGCGGGGCACGCATGAGTATGCCAACTTCATTCGCCCCTCGGAAATGCATCAGGCACTGCGTCGGGCCGGACTGAACATGCAGAACATCCGTGGCATGAGCTATTCCATACTGGCTGACCGCTTCAGCCTGTCCGATGATCTTTCCGTCAATTATCTTGGTGTGGCCGTCAAACCCTGAAACGCATGCCACGCCGCGTTATTCCCTTATTCATCACGGTCATGCTGGGATTGTATGGCCCGATGACGGCCAGCGCCGCCGGCATGGATATTATCGCTGATGAACTGACGCGCACCGCCGACGGCATTGTCGTTGCCAAAGGCTCGGTCATTATCGAACAGCGTCCTTTCCGCATGATCGAGCAGCTGCACATCGCTGGCCGGCAACAGCCTGTGGCTTCATTTGCGCTCAAACTGGTGCGGGCCGGAAAAACAGAAACCGACAGGCGACAGCTGGTTTTCGCCCAACGCCATGGTCAGTGGCTGATCATCCGAGACAGCAGGCAGACATCAGCGCCGGACGTAACCAGGGAAGAAACAACGCATGCATGGTCAGCAGCCACGATTGCCCGGCTGGTTGAAACATGGCGGACATCCTGGAACCGTCACGATAAGGCAACCTTCGTCGCACTCTACGACGAACAGGCGTTCCCCGCCGAATATTCACAGCGCGAGCAATGGCTCAAGGCTCTGGAAACACAGTTTGCCGCAGCGCCCGAACGCAGCCTGCATGCCGATGAGGTTCGCTATGATCCGCAACACCATCGCATCACGGCCAGCGGGCACGTACGCATCCGCTCCCGTGACGGGCGCATCGAGGCATCTGCGGTGGATATCGACAGTGAATCGCAACTGGGCACCATTGCCGATGCCACCGTCTTCCTGCCGGGCGGAGAGCGCCTGCACGCACGCAAGGCCAGACGCATCAGCGCACACGAACTGGAAGCATCCGATGTCAGCTTTACCGCCTGCCCTGCCGACGATGAGGCCTGGACACTGAAAGCGGAGCATGCCTTGCTCAATGATGAACAGGGCATACTGCAGGCACGTGATGCTTCCTTTCACTGGCTGGGCGTCACGGCGGCCTATCTGCCATGGTGGCGACAGGCCTATAAACGTCAGTCCGGTTTTCTGATGCCGGATGTCGGCAGCGGACGCCGTCGCGGCACGGAAGTCGCCGTCCCCTATTATTTTGCGCCTGCCGAAAACTGGGATGCCACACTCACGCCGCGCTGGATGAGCGCCCGCGGCATCATGGGTACCGGTGAATTCCGTCATGTTGCCGACAATGACAGGGAAACGATTACCCTGGAGGGTATTCACGATACACTGACCACGCGCACGCGCAGCCGAATCCAGGGGGATATCGACTGGGAACTGCCGCAGGACATGCGTTTTAATGTCCGGGCCGATCATGTCAGCGACCACGATTATCTGGCGGATTTCGGCCGCGATGCCGATGTATCCCGATCCTTTCTGTCCAGTCAGGCCACCCTTTCGCAGGATTTTCACTACGGTGACTGGTCACTGCTGGCCGTACACCAGCAGGACCTGAGCCTGCAGAGCGATGCAAAAGTCGCCCAGATTCTGCCACGGCTGGAAAGTCATTTTGCCTATCCGGCTGCCCGCTGGCTCAATATCCATTTCGATCAGCAGAGCACATTATTCAAACGAAAAATCGACACGCAAGGCTGGCGCATCGATCTGGTGCCCTATATCGAAGTCCCCGCCGAATGGTTTGATGGCGGCATCAATGCCCTGTTTCATGCCGGCTTCCGCAGCACACAATACCGCCTGACGCAAACCGCCACCCGCCGCCTGGCCCATAACAGCCCGAATCTCAGCATGGAGGTGCGCAGCACCTTTGAGCATATTAGCGATGACCATCAGTACAGGCATGCGATTACCCCCGTGCTCCGTTATGACTGGGCCGATGCTCCCGACCAGACCGGAGACCCCAATTTCGATTCGGCATTCGGCAAGCTGAACTGGAGCAATCTGCTTTCCGGCAACCGCTTTTCGGGTCGCGACCGCATTGAAAAAGCCAATCGCATCACGTTTATGCTGGAAAACCTGCTGCAACAGAAAGATGATATCAGCAGCCGCGACCTGTTTCGTTTCGGCGTCGGTGCCAGCTACAATTTTACGCGCCAGCGTATCGACAGCAAACTTCAGAAAGCACCGATTCGCCCGTTCTCCAACCTGCTGGCCAAGCTGACATGGACGCCTTTTTCCTCACTGAGCCTGAGTGGAGAAGCGCAGTTCAACCCTTATGAACGCTACATGGCCACGGACAGTATCGCTGTGCGCTGGCACGATGAACATTATATGCTCGGCCTTGCCTATCGGGAGACGGACAAACGCTATGCCAAAGCGGCCCGTTTATTTGATATCAATGCCAGCAGCGACCTGACTGCGCGCTGGACGCTGCACGGACGCTGGCAGTACGACACCATTCTGAAACTGACCCAACAGGCCACTGTAGGCCTGCGCTACAACCATGCCTGCTGGAATATCGCCGTGGAAGGTTATCGCAATAATCGTCGCAGCGGCACAACCAACAGCAGCGATTTGGGCTTCCATATCTTGCTAGGCTTCAAGGGTCTGGGTAGCGTCGGTTCCTGATCAACCATTAATCATCAAGATACGTCCGGAGGATCCATGCAGTTTATTCTGATTGCGCTCGCCATGAGTATGGCAGGCATACAGGCTTATGCCGAGCCCATCGACTCACTTGCCGCAGTCGTTAACAATGAAGCCATTTCCTGCTATGAGGTCAGTGAAGCCACGCAGCAGGCTTACCGTCAGATGCAGCAGTCCGGCGCCGAGCGCCTGCCGAAGAAATCGTTGCTGTTCAAACGGATTCTGGACGAAAAAATCACCAAGGCGCTGCAATTGCAGGAAGCAAGAAAACTGGACATCAAGGTCACGGATGACGATATCGGCAATGCCATTGCCAATGTCGAGGAACGCAATCACCTGTTGCCGGGACAGTTGCAGGAAGCACTGCGCATGCAGGGCATTGATTTCGACAGCTACAAAAGCCAGCTGAAAGAACAGCTGCTGATCAGCAAGCTGGTCAACATCGCCGTACGCGCCAAATTGCAGGTCAGCACTGAAGCCATGCGGGAATATTACCGCAAGCATCTGGCCAATCCGAAACCGGTACGCGAGGTTCGACTGGCCCAGATTTTTATCGCCCTGCCGCCCGACCCTTCGCCGAAGCAGGTGGCCGAGGTACGGGCCAAGGCCCAGGCCATCTATCAACGGCTGAAAAACGGCGAGGATTTCGCCCAGCTTGCCCGTCTGGTTTCCGAATCACCGGATAGTGCGAAGGGCGGAGAAATCGGCTGGTTTTTTTCCGGCGCGATTAACCCGCGTTTTGAGCCGGTGATGAATCTTCCCGTGCAGGCATTTTCGGAGCCCATCCGCTCGCCGTCCGGCTATATCATCATGAAGGTACTGGAAGAACGCTGGCATCAGCCGGAAAACATGGGCGAAAGCTATGATGAAGTGCATGCCCGTCATATCCTGCTCAAGCTCTCGCCATCGGCCAGCGACGCTGAAGAAACCCTGGTGCGCCAACAGGCAGAACAGTTATCGGAAGAGCTTCAGGATGCCGATGATGAAGAATTTGCCACCCGTGCCAGAGAAGTATCCCAGGGGCCCAGCGCACAAAAAGGCGGCGATCTGGGCTGGTTCAGACGCGGGCAGATGGTTGCGGCCTTTGAGCAGGCAGCCTTCTCCCTGCCGGCCGGCGCCACCAGCAAGCCGGTGCGGACCCCCTTCGGCTATCATATTATCCGCGTGGTTGAACGTCATCATATCGATCCCAATTCGTTTGAGGCACATGAAGAACGCATCAAGCAATTGTTGCTCAATGCCGAAATGCAGGATCAGTTGCCGCGCTGGATCAACAGCCTGAAAGCCAAGGCAAATATCCGCACCTTCCAGTGCCCGGATGTATTTCTGTCCATGGACACCCGTTCCATCACGACAAACCGGCTGCCGACTGAAGTCATGATGATGCTGGAAGGATGGCGCAAGGCCTGGGAAAACCAGAACATCGACCGTTACCTGTCCTTCTACAGCAGCCATTTCGTACCGGAAAAACGCTTTGGTTCCCGCAATAACTGGGAAAAGCGCAAACGCGCGCTGATCGGCAGCAAGAAGTATATTCATATCAATCTGTCCGACTTTGAACTCATCAGCGCCACGGACCGGCGCATCGAGCTGCGTTTCAAACAGCGTTATGAATCCGACACTTTCCGCGATGAAAAGATGAAATCCATGGTGCTGGAACGCGAGGGTGAGAACTGGAAAATCGTGCGTGAGTTTATTTGAACGGGCCCGCCTGCGCAGCCATGAACAACATTGTATTAACCGTCGGTGAGCCGGCGGGCATTGGCCCGGACTGCATTCTGCGCGCCTGGCGGCAGGATCCCGGGCTGTTCAGGGATGTCATCATTGTCGCGCCGGCCTGCTGGCTGCGCACACGGGCCGCGGAAATCGGCATCAACGTTCGTATCCATGAACATCGCCGCCTATCACGCAGTGCCGAAGGCGATCTGCATTGCTGGAACCCGCTGTCGCAACACACCGTCGCCCCCGCCGTCGCCGGCCATCCGGACCCGGCCACCGCTGCGGCCGTGATGGACTGTATCCGTCAGGCTGCCCAAAGTTGCCTGCGGCATGAAGCCGCAGCCATGGTCACGGCACCGATCGAAAAGGCCGTGTTACGTAATGCCGGCTTCAGTTTTCCGGGACACACGGAATTTCTCGCCGCCCTGGCCGGCGATGTGCCGTTTGCCATGATGCTGGCCTCCGATCAGTTGCGCATCGCCCTGCTCACCACGCATGTGGCGCTGCAGGATGTCCCCGGCCTGCTGAGCAGCGAACACACGCTGCAGATCATGCGCATCGTGCAGCATGATCTGCGTCAGCGCTTTGCTATCGCCCGACCGCGACTGGCACTGTGCGCACTGAACCCGCATGCCGGCGAGCAGGGACATTTCGGCGATGAGGAACAGCGTATCCTGCAGCCTGCCGTTGCCCGGGCGCAGAAGCAGGGCATCGATATCATCGGCCCTGTCGCTGCGGACAGCATATTCTCACCGGCCATGCGCGTGCAATTCGATGCTATTATCTGCTGCTACCATGATCAGGGTCTGATTCCGCTGAAAACGCTCAGCTTTGGCGAAGCGGTGAATATCACGCTCGGCCTGCCTTTTATTCGCACCAGCGTCGATCACGGCACGGCACTGGACAAGGTCGGCAGCCCGGCGGTTTCCCATTCCAGTCTGGCCGCCGCCATCACCATGGCCAGGGATATGATTGCAAGGCAACGCACATGAGCGAACTGACCGGCAAACTGCTGATCGCCTCGCCCTCGCTGCAGGATGAGCATTTCCGGCGCAGTGTTGTGCTGGTCTGTCAGCATGATGAGGATGGCTGTATGGGCCTGATCGTCAATCGCCCCAAACCCCTGACCGTGCATGAAGTCCTGCATGATCTGGATATTTCCGAATGCGTGCCCGAGCATGAGCGCAGCCGGCTGCACCAGCAGCATGTTTACGATGGTGGCCCGGTGGACGTGATACGCGGATTCATCCTGCATGATGCATGGCATGTCTATGAGTCCACGATGATGGTCAGCGATGAACTCCACCTGACGGCCTCACGCGATATTCTCGAAGCCATCGGCCGGGGCGAAGGGCCGGAACATTTTCTGATGATGCTTGGCTATGCCGGCTGGGGCGGCGGCCAGCTGGAACATGAACTGTTACAGAACGACTGGCTGATTGCTCCAGCATCCCCGCGCATCCTGTTTCAGGAAAAAGCGGAACAGCGCTGGGAGTTCGGTATCCGCTGTATGGGTATCGACCCGGCACATCTTTCCGACCAGTTCGGTCATGCATGACAGGAGGTCTCCCATGCAAATCCTGATTGTTTATCACTCTGATTACGGCAGCACTGAAAAGCTGGCACAGGCCATTGCGGCAGGCGCGGCCGTGGCGGCTCCCGGGGCCGATGTCAAACTGCAGCAGGCACAGCAAACAGCACTCACCGACCTGAGCGCAGCCGATGTGCTGATATTCGGTACGCCCGTACATATGGGCTCGATGTGCTGGCAAATGAAGCAACTCATTGATAACAGCGCCAGGTTATGGATGGAAGGCGCGCTGGAAGGCAAAATCGGCGCGGCCTTTGTCACCGGCGGCGGATTCGGCGGCAGCGGCGGCGGCGCGGAACAAACCCTGATCGCGCTGCATTCCAATTTTCTCGAACATGGCATGATCACGATCGGCTTCCCCAAATCATTACCCGGCTATGCCGATGGCGGTCTGCAATGGGGTGCCTGTGCCCGTACCGGCAATCATGAAGGCATGCCTGCCGGCATTCAGGATGCGGCACTGGTCGCAGGTCGCAGCTACGGCATGCATATTGCAAGCATGGCCACGCAAATTCTTAACAACGCCGGTTAAAAAACTCCAGCCAGGCATGCTCCTGTGTCGCGCCTGCCCGGCTCCAGCAAGCATACGGCATCTCGATACGGCGCGTCATCGCAATCGGCGCCTGCAGAATCAGCGCCAGCAGCATGCGCAGGGAACCGGAATGGGCAACCAGCAGCACATGCTTCCCGGCATGGACTTCGATACAGGACTGCCACCATTGCTGCAGGCGCTGGCGCAGCTCCTCCGGCGATTCACCCTGCGGCGGACGCATGCCGCTCGGGTCCCTGCGCCAGCGCTCAAGCATGCCCGGCCACTGGCGACGGATTTGCGCCGCGGTTTTCCCCTCCCATGCGCCATAATGCATTTCCGAGACACGCGGCTCGATGATGCAGGGGATGCCCCGGGCCGCGGCCCAGCGGGAGGCAGGGAGGGCGCAGCGCTGCAGCGGTGAACTGACAATCACATCGATATCCTCACGGACATGTTGCCAGACGCGATCCATTTGCCGACAGCCTTCCTCTGTCAGCGGGTCATCCACACAACCGCGATAACGCACGCCCCCTTCCAGTTCGCCATGTCTGAGCAAATCCACCGTAACCACACAACCTCCTGTCATGCCAACACTGTCGCAATGGTGATGCCATCACAAAAATACGCTAAAGTTGCCGCTGAATGAACACAAGGACGGCTGGCTGTGACGAACGACTTTGACCCCAACGACCCTTACTTTATCGAATGCATGCAACATGTACGCGGTCTGCTTGAGTATATCGGCGAGGACCCTGAACGCGAGGGTTTGCAGGAAACGCCGGCCCGTGTACTGGCCGCGATGCAGGAGCATTTCGCCGGCTACCGGGAAGATCCGCGCGAACATCTGGAAAAAACCTTCGAGGAAGTGGAAGGCTATGATGAGGTCGTGCTGGTCTCGGATATTGATGTGCACAGCCATTGCGAACATCACCTGGTTCCGTTCGTCGGCAAGGCGCATGTGGCCTATATCCCGCGCGGTCGCGTGGTCGGCCTGTCCAAGCTGGCGCGCGTCGTCGAAGGCTATGCCAAGCGGCTGCAGGTGCAGGAAAAACTGACCATGCAGATTGCCAATGCCATTGAAGAAGTCCTCGATCCGAAAGGTGTGGCCGTTATTATCCAGTGTCAGCACTTCTGCATGTGTCACCGTGGCGTCCACAAGCCGAATTCCTGGACCACAACCTCCAAGCTGACCGGCGCATTCATGAAAAATCCGTCTTCGCGACTGGAGCTGTTTCAGCTTATCGGCATGGACAAGAACGCGCGCTAGCCCGCTAACGCGCCATACAGCAGCGCTTGCTTTTGCGACCGCTGCCGCACGGACACGGCTCGTTCCGCCCCACCACGCTGATGCGGCTGTCACCATCAACATAGTACCAGCGCCCGTCTGCCCGCATGAAACGGCTTAGCTCGTGCAGTCTCAGGAAGCGGCCATGCTCAATGAATGCCGCCTCGAAGCGGACTTCGCCCTGGACATCGCCGGCCGTGCCCTGCCGTACATCCGTAATCTTCAGCCCCAGCCAGCGCACCTGATCGGACAACGACAACGCGGCCGGACGGGTCGAAACATGCCAGCTTTGTCGCAGATAGTCCCGGCGCCCCAGCACATAGGCCGTATAGCGGGAGCGCATCAGCAGCTCGGCTGTTGGCGCAGCCTCACCCTCAAGCCATGGCCGGCAGCAACGATCAAAAGATGCACCCGACCCGCAGGGACAGGGATTATCCTTCATGCGAATCCTCCCCGATATGCAGCAGAATATGCGCGGCGCGCTCATCTTCCGGCACCTCACACTCGCTGACACAGGCATGGCGCATGGATATGCCTGCCGCGTGCACCGATTCCCTGTCCCCGGAACATAACGGATGCCAGTCCGGCAACGGCCGGCCCTCAAAACGCAGGCGATAGGCGCAGCTCACAGGCAGCCAGGCAAACTGCTCGGGCGTAAAGGTACGAATATGCATGCAATCGGGCACTCGCTGCCGGCGACGGGCATAATCGGTGCAACGACAGCTTGCCGCATCGAACAGATGACAGGCGACATTCGTATAAAACATCTCGCCGCTGTCTTCATCCTGAAATTTGTGCATGCAGCACAGGCCGCAGCCGTCGCACAGGGCTTCCCATTGCTGTTCATCCAGATCCGCCAGCGGCTGTTGCCGGAAGGTCATGGCGCTTCAGCCCGTCGGCCATGAATGCGCATCTCACGCCGGCGACGCCGTTCATCCGGATCCCGCCGGACACAAACGCGCGCAATCGCGCGAATATAATCATCCGACAGGCCGTGTTCGCGCGCCCCCTGCAACACATGCAGCCGATACCAGTCAAATGGCTTCAGCGCCGCATCGATGCGCGTGGCGCAATAGGTCGCCACCCGATATACCCAGCCATCCCTGGCGAATACCTCAACCTCTGTGCGCCGATAGCCCCTGCCTTCACCTTCAACACGATCGAGTTCCCTGAGCTGCTCATGCGCGATGGCGAAAATCACGCCCTGCACGACATCTCCGGCATGCCCCGTTGACCAGGCATCGCATTTGGCCGAGCCGTCCATACCCGCCTTGTGAAACATCAGCCGGTATCCCGGCAAGCGGGCAACACAAACAAGGGATGCCGACACGATGCGCCGGCGCAGCCTTGGCGTGCTCATATTCGAACCATAGGCAAAGTAATGCACCATCACTGAGCCCCTGCGGACAGCATATCGCGCTTCTCTTCCAGTGCCTGCCATCGTGCATAGGCTGCCGCCAGCGCCGCCTCCAGTTCACAGAGACGCTGCTGGTCCGCCTGAAACCGCGCCGCATCCCGGCTGAAATAATCGCCATCGCAAAAGCGCAGTTCAATCTCCGCCTTTTCCGCTTCCATCCGCTCGATGCTCTCCGGCAAGGCATCCAGCTCACGCTGCTCATGATAGGACAGTTTGGCCGGGCGTTTATTGCTGCGCGCCGGTGCCGCACGCGCCTGCGCCTGGCGACGGGGTGGCTGTGCGGCCTGGCGGCGTTCTTTCCAGGCCTGATAATCGGAATAACCGCCCTCAATGGGGACAATCAGGCCCTCGCCTTCAAAGGCCAGCACGCGCGAGGCCACGCGATCCATAAAGGCACGATCATGGCTGACCAGAATCACCGTGCCTTCATAACGGGCCAGCGCCTGCTCCAGCACCACCAGCGTTCCGATATCCAGATCGTTCGTCGGTTCATCCAGCACCAGCAGATTGGCCGGCTCCAGCAGCAGCCTGGCCAGCATCAAACGCCCGCGTTCGCCACCGGAGAGGGCCGCCACGCGACTGTTCATGCGCTCCCTGTCAAACAGAAAGTCCTGCATATACGAGACGACATGGCGCGGTTCATGCCCGCCGATATGCACATAATTGCCGCCATCGGGCAACAGCACATCCTTCAGCCTTGCTTCAGGATTCAATTCCCGCATCTGGGTCAGAAAGGCCGGCGCCAGACGCACGCCATGGCGCACCCGGCCGGCATCCGGCTTCAGCTCTCCCAGCAGAATACGCAGCAATGTCGTCTTGCCGATGCCGTTGGGGCCGATCAGGCCCAGCCGCTCACCGGCCATAATGCGGTGACTGAAATCGCGTACAATCGGCACATCGCCGAACGCATGTGAAACATCGATGGCTTCCATGAGCATCTTGCCCGGCTTGATGCCGCAGGCCACGCGCAGATCCACACTGCCGCCACGCAGACGCCGGGCCGCGCGCTGCCTGCGCAAGTCCTCCAGCGCCCGCACACGCCCCTCATTCCGCCGCCGCCGGGCCGGAATCCCCTTGCGTATCCAGCGTTCCTCACCCGCCAGCAATTTATCGAACTTGCGATGTTGCGTGCTTTCAAGGGCCAGCATCTCGGCTTTCTTTTCCAGATATGCGGCATAATTGCAGCTGAAATGGATCAGATGGCCGCGATCAAGCTCGACAATTTCTTCCGCCACGGCATCGAGAAAATAGCGATCATGGGTAATAAACACGACGGCGCCCGGGAAATCGGCAACAAAGTCCTCCAGCCATTCGATCGAGGCAATATCCAGATGATTCGTCGGTTCGTCCAGCAGCAGGATATCCGGTTCGGAAACCACACTGCGGGCCAGCGCCACGCGCCTCAGCCAGCCGCCGGAAAGCTCGCCGACATCACGATCGGCTTCCAGTTTCAGCCGTGAAATCGCCGCTTCGACGCGATTGTTCAGCTGCCATGCGCCGGCATGTTCCAGTTCGGCCTGCAGGGCATCCACCCGTTGCAGGGCCTGTGCCTGCCCGGTGATCTCCAGTTGCTGCAGGGCCTCGTGATAGCGTTCGAGCAAACCGGCGACCTCGCCCAGGCCTTCGGCAACCACCTGAAACACCGTCCGGCCGGCGGAAAAATGCGGATCCTGCGGCAAATAGGCCACGCGCACGCCCCTGCGCAGGATGACGTCACCGGCATCGGCCTCCATTAATCCGGCCATAATCCTGAGCAGGGTCGATTTGCCCTCACCGTTACGGCCAATCAGGCCGATGCGCGCGCTGCGCCGGATGCTCAGGGAAACATCATCAAGCAGAACCTGCGGGCCGAAGGCCTTGTGCAGGTGGTTCAGGGTCATCAGTGGCATGGCGCGATACTAGGGCCTGACGGCCCCGGCCGAAATATCCAACTTTTCCGCTATTTCTCCGGCAACAGCCCCTGCACGAAATCATGTCCGTCAAACGGCATCAGGTCTTCCAGCGTTTCGCCCACCCCGACATAACGAACCGGCAACGCAAAACGGGTACTGAGCTGCAGCACGATGCCGCCTTTGGCCGTACCATCCAGCTTGGTCACGATCAGTCCGGTTGTGCCGGCCACCTCGCGAAACTTCTCCACCTGCATCACGGCATTCTGGCCGGTGCCGCCATCAACCACCTGCCAGACCTCATGCGGCGCACCGTTGCAGGCCTTGCCGATCACCCGCCGTACCTTGGCCAGTTCATCCATCAGCCCGCGATCCGTCTGCACGCGACCGGCGGTATCAATAATGACCACATCATAATCGCGGGCCAGACCGCGCTGCACGGTATCGAATGCCACGGCCGCCGGATCAGCACCGGCATGCTGTCGCACCATATCGGCGCCGGCCCGCTCCACCCATACCGCCAGCTGATCCACGGCCGCGGCACGGAAGGTATCCGCCGCACCGACGACAACCCGTTTGCCCTGCTGCCGATACATCGTTGCCAGTTTACCGATAGTCGTCGTTTTCCCCGTTCCGTTCACACCGACCACCAGCAATACGAACGGCCCCTGTGGCGGCATCTGCACCGGCGTCTGTGCCGGCAACATCGCCAGCATGGCCTCGCGCAGGGCATCGACCGCATCAAGTCCGGACTTTTTTGCCCTGGCAATCAGCTCAGCGGCCAGCGCCGGGCCGCAATCCGCCATCACCAGGCTGTCTTCGATATCCATCCATTCGCTTTCGGACAGTCGTTCGGCCTTGCCGCCCGGCATCAGCTGCGCCAGCCCCTCCCGGCTTTTGCTCAGGCCTTTTTTCAGGCGTTGAAAAAATGAACTCATGATTCAGCCATCCTCATATTCGCACTTCGACAGCCAAGCCTGCAGTCTTCCCGAAGCGGTGTCTATTCAGGGTTCTCGGAAGAGACGACGCGCGTCGTGGCAATGGCCGCGCCCAGACATCCGACCACAGCGCCGCCAAGCAGCATGGGCAACAGCAACACCAGCAGATGCATGTTGACGCCCATATTATGCAGCCATTCCGAACCCAGCCAGAGCACGGGCCATAACAGCAGCCAGGCCGCCAGGCCGGCGCCGCCTCCCATGGCCATGCCTTCGAGTACAAACGGCAGGCGCACAAACCATTCCCTGGCCCCCAGCAATCGCATCAGATGAATTTCATCCGCACGCGCCAGCAAGGTCATGCGCAGGGTGTTGGAGATAATCAGCATCATGGCCAGGGCCAGAATCAGTGAGGCAAACATGGCCAGCGTCTGAATCTGGTCCAGCCAGCGATGAGCCTGCGCCAGACTGATTTCACTTTCATTGACCTCGGCCATATTGCGGTGTGCCGCATCGCGGATATCGCCAAACAGGAACTCGTGCCCCTGCGGCTGCACCGACAATCGGAACGTCAGCGGCAGGCGATCACGCAATTCATGCGTGTCCAGCCCGATATCGCCCATCCATTCATTCATCCAGCGCGCCGCCTCCTCGCGCGAAATCGGCGTCACTTCCGTGACCCCGTCGATATCCTCCAGATCATGCTGCAATTGTTCCGCCTGCCTTGCCTTGTCGGCATGCAGATACACATGCACGCGAATATCGTTCTTCCAGCTGCCGACCCACTGATCGGCGCCCTGCAGCCCCAGCCACAGCATGCCGACAGTCCATAACGCCACACAGACAATCACGGCCGCCAGAAACTGATGCACGCCGAACGGCGGCAGATGAAAGCCGCCAGGCAGGCGCAGGCGAACCTGTTCAGGAATCGTATTCATGCGTTATCCCTGACCAGTGAGCCGGCATGCAATTCCACCACCCGTCCCGGATGCGACTCCAGCAGGTGCAAATCATGCGTGGACATAATCACGGTTGTTCCCTGCCTGTTCAGGCCGACCAGATAATCCAGCACGCGGCGTGCCGTATCGATATCCAGATTGCCGGTAGGCTCGTCTGCCAGCAACAATGGCGGATTGGCTGTCATGGCGCGGGCAATGGCCACGCGCTGCTGTTCGCCGCCGGACAGGGCCTCGGGATAGGACCACAGGCGATCGGCCAGGCCCACATATTCCAGCACCTTGCGCACGCGCGGAATCAGCCGCTCGGTTTCCCAGCCCTGCACCCGCAACGGCAATGCCACATTTTCAAATACGGTACGCGAAAACAACAGCTTGTGGTCCTGAAACACGATGCCGGTCCGCTGACGAATGTCCCGAATCCTGCCTTCGCGCGCCTCGCGCATGTCCAGCCCCTGCACCGTCATCTGTCCCGATGTCGGGCGCACGCCGCCATAGAGCAGGCGCAGCAGTGATGATTTGCCGGCGCCGCTCTCGCCGGTCAGATACACGAACTGACCCGGCAGAATATCCAGCGTCACCCCGGAAAGTGCAGTTTTTCCGGTAGGATAGCGTAACATGACCTTGTGCATGGAAATCAGGGGGGAAGTTTCGCTCATGCGCTGAAACGTAACCCCGGGGCCGGGGGTTGTCATCCCCTGTTATACCGGAAAGAGCGCCCTGCCGCGCCGCGCATAGGAAACCAGATGCTGCTGCAACAGTTTCAGGCTCAATGCCCCCTGATGCGCCGGATGGCGCAATATGAGCCGGTCATCGGCATCCCGCTCAATGGCAAACACCTCCAGCCGGCTGATCCCCTGCAATAAAC
>WFNX01000155.1 GCA_015488375.1 Mariprofundaceae bacterium
AGCCCGGCCTGCAATGCCGGGTCAATCGCACCAAGTCCCTGCCAGCAGGCCACCGACGCTTATGCCACCGCCTGCAGGGCCTGTTGCAGCAATACTTTCACCTGGCTGGCGGCCGCATCCAGTTCATCGTTACCGACCACCGACAGCATCACTTCCGGATCAATCGCGGCAATCACCGTTTGCCGTTCGGCATTTTCATAGACAATTACATTACACGGCAACAACAACCCCAAAGGCTCCTCGATGTCCAGTGCCTGCGCCGCAATGACCGGATTACACGCACCGAGAATCACATAGGGACGGCGATCCAGGTCGAGTTTCTTTTTCAGCGTTGCCGCTACATCAATACGCGTAAGAACACCGAACCCGACATTCTTCAACGCTTCGGTTACCGCGGCTTCCGCCGCCTCTATCGAACCGTCAAATATCACCTGCATTCCATAGGACTGACTCATGCTACACCTCCATGTTCCAGTGGATAACCAGCTTCTGCCCAGGCCATGGTCCCACCCTGAATATTCACCAGATTCTCATAACCAAGCTGCCGCTGCAAAAACTGGCAGGCCTGCGCCGAGCGTCCGCCGGCATGACAGATCATGTACACCGTACCTGTTTCTGGAATTTCTCCGGCTCGCGCCGGCAGTGCGGATAAGGGAATCAGCCGGGCACCGGGCACATGCATGCGCGCATATTCATCAGCAGCACGCACATCAATCAGACAAAAATCATCATCGCCATGCCCCTCGCGCGCGACCAGCCAGCGCGGGTACAATTCATTCACCGTTGCTTCCCGCATCATTCTTTCACCACCGGATAACCGGCCTGCTTCCATGCCTCAATACCGCCGGACATATTTTCGACGCGCGTAAAGCCATGCCTGGCCAGCAACGCAGCAGCTCTGGCCGAACGCACGCCGGAATGACAATAAACATAGACCTGACGATCCTTTGGCACACTCGCCAGCCGGGATTCCAGAATCTGCACCGGAATCAGTGTTGCACCCTGGATATGCCCCTGCCTGTATTCTTCCACCGTACGCACATCAAGCACGACAAACGGAATCGGAGACGCATCACCCTGCTTCCAGTGTTGATACACATGCTGCACGCTCGCGTTTTCATAGCCTTCCGGCGTCTGCTCTCCCATACCACAGGCTGCGGCCAGTATCGGCAGTGCCACGGCCAGTGATATCGCCATCATCAATTGCTTCATACATTGACTCCTTATTCTCATCTCTTCCTTCCTGTCACGGCATCCGCAGCAACATCCAGCCGGCCAGCAAACACAGCACCAGACTGAACGCCCGCTGTAACCTGTCTGCGGACAAACGACCCGACAGTTTGCCACCCAGCCATGCACCTGCTGCCGCCAGCAACAGAATTCCCAATACCGGCTGCCAGACAAAACTCAGATGTTCGTAATAGCGCAGCGAGGCCACCAGCGAACTGGATATAATCAACACCAGCGAATGCGCTACTGCCGTCTGATGATTAGGAACGCCCAGCATCATCAATAACGGCACCATAATAAAACCGCCTCCCACCCCCAGCAATCCGGTGATCAGGCCGGAGGCCAGCCCTGCCAGCAATGAATAGCGACAGTCGCAAGGGGCTGATCTGGCATAAGCCTGTACACGCTTCATCGGGTGGCTGTGCATCCACCATGCCACACATAAGACCAGCGTGGCAAACAATAATGCCTGCAAGGTATCGGAGATGCGCAAGCCAATGCTCGCGCCGATAAAACCACCCGACATGCCGCCAATAGCGAAAAAACGATGCAAACGCCATTCAATCAGCTGCCAGCGTTTCTGCTGCATCAATGCCAGTGCACTGATCGCTGCAACCAGCAACAGACTTGTGGCAATGGCCTGTTTCAGAGGCATGCCCAGGCCGAGATTCAACAACGGCACGGTTACCAGGCCACCTCCGGCCGCAAACAATGAGAGCAACAGGCCAATCAGCGGTGCCACAAGCCAGATCGCCAGACTCATACGAATCTATCTGCCCGCTTTCACCGGCAGACCCGCCGCCTGCCAGGCACCCATGCCACCGGTAAAATTATAAACGGGGCCGAAGCCGTTTTTCGCCAGCGTCACCGCCGCCATGGCGGAACGATTGCCGGAGGCACAAAGCACCACAACCGGCCTGTCCTGAGGGATCTGTGCCATCCGCTGGCTGATCGAGCCCAGCGGAATATGCCGTGCTGCGGGCGCATGGCCGGCACGCCACTCGGCATCGGAACGCACGTCAATCAGCACATGATCATCATGGCGCATGCGCAAATAATCCCCGGCACTGATGGTCTTCACTCCGGCCATTTTCGGCGCCACCAGCCTCTGCCAGAAAATCCAGCCAAGCAGCAAGGCCAGCGCAAGGTAGACGATGTTGTTTTGTATCCATGCCATTTATTGGTCCTCCTGAAAAAAGACAGGTGCGAACGAATCTGCAGAAGGGAGGGGAAGGAGAGTCCGCCCGCACCTGTCAACTGATGCCACTAACAGTGGCTGCAACCGGACTTCATACCCAGCGCCTGCAAAATTTTCTCCATCAGGCACCACTGTGTGATCCCGGACTGGAACAGATTGGCCCCGACAAACAGGGTGAACCACAGCCATGTCGGCTCACTGAGCACCACGCCGTTGTACAGCGAGGACAGCAAAACGGACAACATAATGAAAGTTCCTGCAATAATACGAATCGCGCGTTCAATCGTCATAACCAACTCCTTGTTTCATCTACTTAACGACTTTCAACGGCACACGCATCTGTCGCCAATGGCTTGTTGCGTTGCCACAAATAGTACATCAACGGCGTGATAAACAGCGTCAGCACCGTCGCGGCCAGCGTGCCGAATGCCATCGACACGCCAAGGCCGCCGAAGACCGGATCTGAAATCATGATCGAGGTGCCGGCAATCACCGCCAGGGCGGTCAACAGGATCGGCCTGGCGCGCACGGCACCCGCCTCCAGCACAGCGGTTTTCACATCATGTCCCTGCCGGCGATAATCGAGGATAAAATCGATCAGCAACGTGGAATTGCGCACCACGATGCCGGCCAGCGCAATCATGCCGATCATCGATGTGGCCGTGAACGGCTGCCCGGTAATCCAGTGGCCGGGGAAAATTCCGATCATTGTCAGCGCCGTCGGCGCCATGACCAGCATCGGCAGAATGAACTCACCGTAATAGGCCACCATCAACAGATAGATCAGAACCAGCGCAACGATGAATGCCGCCCCCAGATCACGGAACACATCCAGGGTCAGACGCATTTCCCCGTCCCAGAGCAGGTGGTAGCCGAACGTGTCTTCCGGTGTTGTGGTGGTAAAGCGCATGCCGCCGGTTTTCAACGTCACCCACGGCAACACTTCACGGCCATCGAGGCGGGCATCCATGTCCAGCAGGGAATACACCTGCGAACCCTGACGCGGCTCGGCCGTCACATAGGTGACCGGATGTCCGTCCTTGCTGAATACAGGGCGGGCAACCGTGCTCTTCTCAATCACGGCAATCGCCGAAAGCGGCACCAGCCCGTGGCTGCCACTGACATAAATCCGGTCCAGATCCTCGGCATGGGCGCGCAGCTCGCGCGGCAGACGCACATGCAGATAGACGGCATGGCGCTCATTGGCCACATGCACGGCACCGAAGTTATAACCCTGCAGGAAATCGCGCAGCGCCGTTTCCACCTGGCGGGTGTTCACGCCCAGGCGCATGGCCTTTTCCCGATCCACCCGGATGTTGAGCTGCTGCTGCTCTACGCCGACAGAATCATCGACATCGGTCACATCATAGGTATCGCTGAACACTGCGCGAACCCCGGCCGCAATATGCCGCTGTTGCTCATAATCAGGGCCATAGATTTCCGCCAGCAGGGTTGCCCGCACCGGAGGTCCTGGCGGGTCCTCAACCAGCTTGATCGATGTGCCCGGATGGGCATCCATCACCGGCTGCAGCATGTCGCGCAATTGCAATACAATTTCCGCCGAACGAATGGAGCGCTGATGCTTGTCCATCAGATTCACACGGATTTCACCCAGATGCGGACCTTCGCGAAACAAGGCCGCACCACGCAACATGCCGTTGAAATCGATCGGCCCGGCACGCCCGATAAAGGTTTCATAGTCCTGAACCATCGGGTGCTGACGCAATACATCACCGATTTCACGTGCCACACGGTCCGTGGCCTCCAGCGTGGAGCCTTCCGGCAAGTCGATGGTGATATTGAAGGTGTTCTGATTGCCCTTGGGCAACATTTTCAGCTCGACCGCGCCGGGCGTCAGCGGACCATTGATGCCGGCAGGCCGGACAAACTGCCATGCCGGTTCCCACATGGCCGCCGCAAACAACAAGGCCACCACCAGCCAGAAGGTCCGACGCGTTGCCGAACGCTCAATCAACGGCACGGCCATGCGCATGTACGCACGATGCACCCAGTCTTTAGGCGCGTGGCTTTTTTCGCCCAGCGTGGGCGATACCATTTTGCATGGCAACCAGCGGCTGGCAATCCATGGGGTAAACGCATAGGCAATAATCAGCGATGCGGCCATGGCAATCGGCGCATTAAACGGAATCGGTGCCATATACGGCCCCATCATGCCGGTAACAAAGGCCATCGGAATAAAAGCCAGAATCACTGCCACCGTAGCCACCATTGTCGGCTTGCCCGTTTCATTGGTCGCCTGAATAATCACTTTTGCCTTATCGGACATTTTCTGCACGCCATGACGCAGGTGACGATGGATGTTCTCGATCACCACAATGGCATCATCCACCAACAGGCCCAGCGAGAGGATCAGGGCAAACAGCGTGATGCGGTTGATCGTCTGATCGGCAAGCAGACCAATCGCCAGCACGATGAACAGGATCAGCGGGATGTTCATCGTCACAATCGTCGCCTCACGCCAGCCGAGGAACAGCAGCAGAATCACCACCACTGTCGCAATGGCGATGCCCAGATGTTCAACCAACAGGTTCACCGCTGCATTGGCACGCTCGCCGGAATCGCGCGTCACGTCCACGCGCACATTCGCCGGAATAAAATCACCCTGCAGCTCCTGCAGTTTTTCTTCAATCCGCCGGGTTACAAAGACGGCATTGGTGCCGCGCTTCTTGGCCAGGGCAATTGAAACGGCCGGCGTTTCAGGCTCGCCATCAGGAATCACGCCGGATGCCGCCGGGCCGAAGCCAATACGGTGCAACTGGCGAACTTCAGCAGGTCCGTCGGTAATCGTCGCCACATCACGCAGATAAATGGGTTTGCGCTGCCACTGGCCGACAATCAGGGCGCCCACTTCCGATGCATTGCGCAGATAGCCATCCAGCCATACACGCACCACCTGATTGCCACCGACCAGCGCGCCCGTCGGGCCTCCGGCATTCGCCCCGGTCAGCACCTGATGCAATTGATCCAGCGTAATGCCATAAGCAGCCATCCGCGCCGGATCGATTGCGATACGAATCTCATGATCCTGCCCGCCAACGATATCGGCAACAGACACTCCCTCCAGAGGCGAGAGCTGCTCGCGCACACGTTCGGCCAGACGCTTCAGCGACAAGCCATCCATACCGGGCGACGACAGCGTAATCACCGACACCGGCACATCATCGACATCCATCGGCTTGACTAGCGGCTGGGATGCTCCCGGCGGAATGCGATCAAGGTTATGCATGACCCGGTCATAGAGCTTGACCAGGCTGGCTTCTTGTCTTCACCCACCTTGAACATCACCGTCACGACACCCAGGGAGTCCATGGCCGCGCCAAAGGTATGATCCACGCCGGTCATTTCACGCAATACCATCTCCAGAGGATGGACAATCAGGTTTTGCACTTCCTCCGGACTGGCGCCCTGCATCTGCACAATCACGTTGGCTGCCGGCACATCGATTTGCGGGTTTTCCTCACGCGGGGTAATCACCAGCGCCACAATGCCCAGCAGGAAAATCAGAATACTGAAGATCGGGGTCAGATTGGTGCGCATGGCAAGGCGCCCCAGCCGGCCCGCAATATTCAGCGGCATCTCATGCTGTTCGCTCATAATGCCTGCTTCCCAACCCGCATGCCGCTGGATAACGCCCGCCCATTCGACCATGCAATGGTGTCACCAGCCTGCAGGCCGGCCAGAATCTCAACCTGTCCGTCAGACACCTCGCCCAAACGCACCAGCCGATAATGAATCACACCATCGCCATCAACGATATACACCCCATCAAGGCCTGCACGATGCACCAGAACCTCGGCGGGCAGCATCAATGCCTCACGCTGACCGACAGCAAAACGCACCTCAGCGAACATTCCCGGGAACACATCCACCATCGACTTCAGCGCAACCTTCACCAGAAACTGATGCGTCACCGGATCCGCTGCCTCCACAATCTGCCGAATCACTCCTGTCACACGCACCTTGCTGCCAGGCAAATAGACATCTGCCTCATCGCCTTCATGCAGGGCCGCAATGAACTGATCGGAAATATGGGTTTCCACCAGCAATTGTGCAGGGTTATCGAGCACCAGCACGGCCCGACCGGGAGAAGCCAGATCACCTGCGCTGGCATGTTTTTCGACCACCACGCCCGATACCGGCGCTTTCACTTCGGCATATTGCAACTGGTTTTTCGCTTGCAGCAAGCGGGATCTGGCAACGGTATAACGAAGTTTTGCCTTGTCGAACTGCTGCTGACTGATCGCATGTTCGGCCAGCAGGCTCTGATAGCGTCGAAAATCCGTCAGAGCGTCCGACAAATGTGCCTGCGCCTGCTCATAGGCCTGACGCGCATCCACCGGGTCAATACGAAACAACAACTGCCCTTCTTTCACGCGATCGCCTTCGCGCACGGCCATTTCACGAATGTAGCCTGACAAACGGGAACTGACACTGATACGCTGGTCCGAAACCACCACGCCACTGGTGACATAATGCGAAGCAACCACCACCGGCTGCAACGTCATGACCGATGCGCTGACAGTCTCGGGCTCTGCCGACGGTTGCACCGCCTGATCACCACAGCCAAGCAATATCACGGGCAACAGCCCCATCATCATGGATTTAGCCAGCCATTGCTTCATTGTACCCGCTCCTGTTCCAGTTTTCCTGCCGCCAGCAGGACACGTGCCTGTGCGACAACGGCGTCAAAATTCGCCTGAATGGATGCTGCCTCTGCCTGATCCGAGCGGCTCTGGGCATCCAGCAGATCGGTCGCCTTTTCCAGCCCTTTTTCAAAGCGCAGCTTCACAATGCGCAATGACTCGCGGGCCTGCTGAAAGGCATGCGCCATTGCATGCCGACGCTCCATGCTTTCCCTGAGTTGCCGTCCTGCATCATGCACTTCATTGCGCACCTGCTGCCGCTGATCGTCCAGCAACAACGACAAACGCGCCGAATTCGCGCGCGCACGTCCCATTTCCGCCTGATCCGATCCCCCGGCAAAAACATTCATGCTGACCACCGCCGCGACCATTGCATTACCGTTCTTCACGGCCAGGTTACTGTTATTCCATTCCTGGCTTGCCTGCACCGACACATGAGGAAGAAACCCGCTGCGCGCCTTATGCACATCGGCCTCAGCCGCAGATGCCTCGGCCTGCAGCGCCAGAAGGTCTGCCCGGTTCTGCACGGCATCTTCTGCCAGATGTTCAATATTGTTAATATCAACGCCCTGCATGCGCAGTTGCATTGCCCCCGCCAGATGCAGGGGCTCGCCGGCGGCAAGGTTCAAATGCGTCCGCAAACGATCCTCTGCCTGGGCCTGCATATTCCTGAGCTGATTCAGGCGCACCTCAACATTCAACCGATGAACTTCCGCATCCATAACATCCGCCTTGATCAATACACCACGTCGGGCCATGGCCTGTGCCATGGACAAATGATCTTCCGCGGCCTGCAAGGCCTTTGCCGTTGCTGCAACCTGAGCCTCGGCATTGCGCAATTGCGCAACCAGTTGCACCGTCCGGAACACAATCTGCTGACTTAGCCACTGATGTTGAAACTCTGCAGCCAGACTATGCTGTTTGGCGCCCTCACGGCCTGCCCACAACTCGCCGCCCTGATAAAGCGGCAAACTCAGCGTCAGGCGCGGCTGGTAATTATTAATGGCGGCCGGGTTATTCAGATTCGCAATATTGAAATCGGCAGGCGTAATCCTGCGTTGCAACAAACGCGCACCGAACACATTCAAGGGTGAATCCGTCCGCATGGCCGTGTAACTCATATCCAGACGCGGATACAAATGCCCCTGCGCGGACTGAACGGCCCAGTTTGCCGATTCCACACGATAGCCGTCCGCCAGCAACTGGCGATTCTTTTGCATCGCCATGGCCACTGCCTGAGGCAAGGTTAGCGACACCGCAGCAGCAGCGGGCGGAAATCCACACAGCAGAAAAAACAATATATAACGATAAACTAATCTACTATGCAAAAAAAACATTTCAGCGACCCTCCCCTGACTGACCACACATACCCGGGCAATAAATGGCTTTCAGGGCCATAATCAACTGTTCAAATGCAGGATTGGCAATACGATAAAAAACCTGCTGCCCCCGTTTTTCATTCACCAGAATTCCCATCAAACGCATTTTGGCCAGATGCTGCGACAAATTGGATTGCGAAGTACCGGTGGCCTCAATCAATTGCTGCACACACATCGGACCTTGCAGCAAATGACAAAGAACGGAGAGCCGTGTTTCGTGCGCCAGGCCGCGCAGACCTTCGGCCGCAGCATGGATTTCTTTAGCGGGAATCATTTCCATGCGCGAAATATATTAGAATATAATGATTAGTCGAGCTCACATCCAGAATTGCGCCTTGCCTCTTGCTGCGTAATCTCCTTAAATTAATGCAATGAACTCACACGATTCCCGGACTGATCCACAACCAATGAAACAGGAGGCACCGCCCTGTGCGATAGACCTGACACGTCGCCGCCTCAGCATTGCCATTGCATCACTGCTGCTGGCCGCACCGGCCCTGCCTGGTCATGTCTGGGCGACAGGCGATGTGGTCAGCAAACAACATTTCCGGACGCTGTGCATCTATCTGACCGCATTCCACCGGCTTGATGAAACCATGCTGCAGCAAATTTACGATATTCTGTTACATGAGCCATGGGGGCGCGAACATATCCGTCGCCTGCTTAACAAACTGTTTCCCGACATTGAGCATTCGGCAAAACCCCGAACCCCATATTTTGTGGTACGCAACCTGGATGATGCGGAACGCTGGTTCGCCGGCCATATCCTGACGACCTGGATGACCGGTATTTACTACCATGAAACCGGCAATCGCACGATCAGCTATGAACACGCGCTGATGTATGAATCCCTGAAAGACATCCGGCCCGTGCCGGGGATGAGCCGGGAGAGTTTTGGTTTCTGGCAGCATCCTCCCCATACGGAGAACACGGAGCGCGCTGATGGCTGATTACGATTGCGATACGCTGATTATCGGCGCCGGAGTTGCCGGCGCCCTGCTGGCACGGGAGTTGAGCGCTGCCGGCGACAAGGTTGTGCTGCTGGAAGCCGGCGACAGCGTCAACAGGGAGGCCGCCACTCAACGCTATCGCCAGGCCTGGAATCGAAACCTGGAAGCACCCTATGAACGCCGGGAATGGGCGCCTATTCCGGACAGTGAACGGCCGGCCGCCTATTACGGCCCCTATGTTGACCGTACGTTCAATCCGCTTTTTCTCAAGGCCATCGGCGGCTCCACCTGGCACTGGACCGGCATTACCCCGCGCTTTCTACCGGCTGATTTCGCCCTGCACAGCCACTACGGGGTCGGTGTGGACTGGCCGATCACCTATAACGATCTCGAACCCTATTACGTACTGGCCGAAAAGGCGCTGGGCGTTGCCGGTGACAGCAAGGACCCGCAGGGATCTCCGCGCAGCGCGCCCTACCCCATGCCGCCGATTCCGCTCAGTTACAGCGATCGTCTCATTGCCGGAAAGCTGGCCGGTATGGGGCTGGATGTTGCGCCGTTTCCGGCCGCCCGTAACAGCCAGGCCTATGACGGACGGCCTGCCTGCCGGGGCAATGGCACCTGCACACCCCTGTGCCCGATCGGGGCCTCTTACAGCGCCGACCATGATGTGCGTAAAGCCGTCCGACTGGGCACGCACCTGATTCCGCGGGCTGTCGCATACCGGCTGGAGGCAGACCGGCAGGGCAATATCCATACCGTACATTACAAAACACCGGACAAGGCCGGGCATACGCTGAAAGCCCGGCGCGTTGTGCTGGCCTGCAATACCATTGAAACCGCCCGCCTGCTACTGATGAGCCGCGATGAACACTATCCCGCCGGCATCGCCAACCGCTCCGGCATGGTTGGCCGGAACCTTATGGATCACACCATTTTCATGACAACATTTCACATGCGCGAACCCATTTATGCAGGGCGCGGGCCGCAGAGCATCGCCACGATTCGCACCGGACGAGACGGATCGTTTCGCAAGCAACATGCCGCGGCAAAACTGTTTATCTCCAATGATGTGAATATCCATCAATATATGTCCCGCATTCTCGATCATGAGGAACAATGGTCGGAAGCGCTCTCACTGCTGCGCGAGAAGGCCATTCATATCGGGCATATCGGTGCCGAAATCGAGCAGCTGCCGGATGCAAACAATCGCATTGAGCTGGATGAGCAGCGCCCGGACCCGCTCGGACTGCCCCTGCCCACCATTCATTTTCATTCTTCCAGATACACCCTGGATGGTCTGAAGGTATGGCAGGAAAACGTGGCGAAAATGATTCGGCATATGGATGCCCGCCTCGAAGAAAGCCATGTGTCGTACTCGTCCCATCATCCGTCCGGCACGACCCGCATGGGCGATGATCCTGCAACTTCCGTGGTGGACCGCCATTGTCGTGCCCATGACCACCCCAACCTGTTCATGGTCGGCGGCCATGTATTTCCGACCATGGGCACGGCCAATCCCACGCTGACCATTGCCGCACTCAGCCTGCGCCTAGCTAGACATCTGAAGCAGCAATAAAAAAGGGACGGCTGATCAAAGCCGCCCCCCCGGAAGCCGGAATCGTGTTGCGCATACTCAGAACAACGGCTGGGTACCGTAACGCGGGCTGATGCCGTACGCGGCACGATCCGTACTCAACGTATCCTGCCGCTGATCCAGATTCCATGTCAGATAAAGCAGATAGGACAGGTCCTTGGTATGGAAAGGCAC
>WFNX01000156.1 GCA_015488375.1 Mariprofundaceae bacterium
ACGAACAATTGGCAGGCATTGCTATGGGGTGTAAATGCAGGAGGCTTTGGCAGCTTATTTGGCTCACTGGCGAACTTGATAGCTTATAAAATATATGTCACTAACCAAGCTACAAAAGATACTGCCAGATTTACTGTCAACTTCCTCACCATGGGCTACATGGCGCTATTTATATCAATAGGGCTATATTTTATATTGTATGGTTCGGATGCTTCATTATGAACCCAAGACTGGTTCCGCACATTCCATTGTCGCCGGTGAGCTTGGTCGTTACGTATACTTCTCTCTAAACGCAGCGACAAAATCATCCAGCATATCACCAGGCAGGGCATTGATGCCGGCGGCGGCTTTCCTGCCGCCGCCAGTCGGGAACTGCATGCACAGTTCATCGGCGCCGGTTTTATTGGTTAACGGTGCACGCACACTGACCCGATACTGACCATCGGCCAGACTGGTAATCAGCGCATGCGCGCGTGCCGGGTTCTCTCTGGCCAGCGCATTGCCGAACACGCCGGAGACGCGCCGCGTCCAGGCTGCATCCGGCAACATCAGCACGGCCGTCGTTGTCGTTTCATGCAGGAACGGCAACTGTCGCGCCTTCGCCATATCGGCGGCATAGCCTTCGGCCAGCGTGCGATAGGCATCCGACTCGGCGATAAAGGCAAACGGATCCTCATACGGCCTGAGCGCACGATACAATTCAGCCGGATGGAAAAAGAGATCGTCCGGCGTAACCCCGTACCCGTTATAATTAATCAGCGTGCCCAGCTGCTCCAGTTGGGTCAGTTGCGCATCCGTTAATGCCAGGGGCCCGGCAGCCGCTTTCGCGGTGGCAAACAGGTTATCGCCAAACGCCGCCGCCACCGCCCAGGGCAGATAACTGTGGCCGAGATACGCATTGACCAGCAGGCTGGTACATACATCGGCCGAGGTGTCGATATGCGTTTGCAGCCTGTTATGGGACGGAATCTCGCCGGCAAAATGATGATCGAAATAGTGAATATGCGCACCCTGATCCAGCAGGCGCAACACATCTTCACGATTCTTGTCGAACGAGATATCGAGCACGGTAATCTCATCACCTGCCGCGGCATGCACGCGCTGCAACAGGGCGATATCGCGTTTGACGCCGGTCACCAGCTCCGCATCCTCGCAAGGTGCCGCCAGCCGCAACTGGTGCAGGGCACAAATCCCGTCGGCATCACCATTAAACACATCAATCATTCGCATTCTGTCTCTCCTGCCAGCAGATGTTCGGCATGTACGAGATCCGCCGGCACATCGACTCCGATGGATGTAAATTCCCCGACACTGACGGCAATATCATAACCGTGATATAAAACGCGCAACTGCTCCAGTTGCTCCACACGCTCCATTTCGCATGGCTCAAGCCCGGCATAAATCAGCAGAAATTCACGCCGATAGGCATACAGCCCGATATGCTTGAGGGCGAGGGAGGACTCACCATCGCGAGCAAACGGAATGGGCGCCCGGCTGAAATACATGGCCCGTCCGCGCGCATTGCACACCACCTTGACGATATTCGGATCATGCATATCCGCGGCCGCCAGCGGATGCGCCAGCGTTGCCATGGGCAGGTAGGCATCCCCGCGAAACGGCTGCACCACCTCGCGGATTGCTGCCGGATCAATCAGCGGCTCATCGCCCTGCACATTCACCACCACATCCACATCCATACCGGCCACGGCCTCCGCCAGCCGTTCGCTACCGCTGCGATGCGTTGCCGAGGTCATGCATACGCGCACGCCCTGCTGCGCGGCCACCTCGGCAATTCGCTCATCATCCGTAGCCACAAACACCTCGCCGATATCCGCCTGCTGTGCACGCGCAATGACATGCGCAAGCATCGGCCGCCCGGCCAGCATGGCCAGCGGCTTGCCCGGAAAGCGCGTAGAGGCGAAACGTGCCGGAATCCCTATGGCAATCTTCATTGCTGCTGTTCGATTTCCTGCCAGCTTGCCGTGGCCGTACCTACCTTGCCGACGACCACGCCGGCCGCGCGATTGGCCTGGCGGGCAGCGGTTAATGCATCATCACCGCGCGCCAGACAGGCCGTGAATACGGCGATGACCGTATCGCCGGCGCCGGTCACATCAAAAACATCACGCGCCGCTGTCGGAATATGATGCACATCCGTACCGTCAAACAAGGTCATGCCTTTTTCCGAACGGGTAATCAGGGTGTAACGAAGTTGCAGCTTTTCATGCAGCGCACGGGCAATGCGACCGACATGCGCATCCTCATTAATCATCTCCATATCCGCCATGGCCGCGGCCTCCTGCAGGTTCGGCGTGATGAATGTCGCCCCCCGATAGGCATCGGTATGCTGCGGCTTGGGGTCCACGCCGATGATCATCTCCGGCATGGCGGCAATCAACTGGCGTAAAAAATCGGCGTCGAGCAGCCCCTTGCCATAATCGGACAGAATGACGGCCTGCGCTTCCGGCAGCAACGCATCGACCTGCTGACGAATAAACGCCCGCGTTTCCGGCTCCACGCTCTGCGTCCATTCGCGATCGAAGCGTACCACCTGCTGGTGCCGGGCAATAATGCGCGTCTTGATCGCGGTCGGCCGGTTATTGCGCTTGGTTTTAACGCCGCGGTCATCCGAATCCAGTTCGGCCAAGCGCTGATGCACCCAAGCGCCGGGCTCATCATCACCAACA
This sequence comes from Mariprofundaceae bacterium, assembly GCA_015488375.1. Taxonomy (GTDB): domain Bacteria; phylum Pseudomonadota; class Zetaproteobacteria; order Mariprofundales; family Mariprofundaceae; genus J005. The sequence continues at coordinate 2,688 of WFNX01000156.1, forward strand.
ATGCCAAACATGGCCGAGCGCACGTTCAGCGCATGCAGATTCCGTACCACATTGGCCGATCCACCCAGACGGCGATCCACGCGTTCGACATTAACCACCGGCACCGGTGCCTCCGGCGAAATGCGCGACACATCGCCCCAGATAAACTCATCCACAATAATATCGCCAATGACCAGTATCACGTTGCGCCTCCCGCCTTGCGAGCACGAATATAGCCCGCTGTGTGCATCCCGCAATGCATGCGTTTCATGACCAGTATGCCCGTAGCTGTCGAATTACCTCATCCTGCTTCTCTTCCAGCCCCAGCCACAATGGCAAACGAACCAGACGATCCGCATACTGTTCGGTCACCGGCAAACGCCCCGCCGTGCGGCACAGACGTTGCCCCGCAGGCGCCAGATGTAACGGCACATAGTGAAACACGCACATAATGCCATGCCGTTTCATGGCCGCGATAAACTCGGCGCGCCGGGCACCATCTTCCAGCAACAGGTAATACATATGCGCATTATGACGGCAATGCGCCGGGATCACCGGCCGGCGAAAGCGGCCCTGCTGCTCTGGCAGCGCAAAAGCCTCATGGTAGCGCTGCCAGAGCTCCAGCCGGCGCCCGGTAATCGCTTCGGCATGATTCAGCTGCGCCCAGAGAAAGGCGGCGATCAGTTCTCCCGGCAAAAAGGAAGAACCAACATCCACCCAGGTATATTTATCCACCTCGCCACGAAAAAACCGGCTGCGATCCGTCCCCTTCTCCCAGAGGATTTCCGCCCGTTCGACAAAGCGCGCATCATTGATCAGCAGACAGCCGCCCTCGCCGGCAATCACATTCTTGGTTTCATGAAAACTGAAGGCGGCCAGATGTCCGATACTGCCGAGCGGCTTGTCCCTGTAGGCCGACATCACCCCTTGTGCCGCATCCTCGATAACATACAGGCCATGGCGCTCGGCAATCGCCATGATCGCATCCATCTCACAGGCCACCCCGGCATAGTGCACAACCGCGATGGCCCGCGTTTTGTCCGTGATGGCCGCCTCAATCAGTTCCTCGTCCAGATTCAGCGTGTCTTCGCGAATATCGACAAACACCGGCACGGCACCGCGCAACACAAAGGCATTGGCCGTCGAGACAAAGGTATAGGAAGGCATGATGACTTCATCGCCGGGCTGCAAATCCAGCAGCAATGCCGCCATCTCCAGCGCCGCCGTACAGGAATGCGTGAGCAATGCCCTGCTGCAGCCGGTATGTGTCTCCAGCCATTGCTGGCAGCGGCGCGTGAACGGCCCGTCCCCGGCCAGCTGGCCATGGCGATGCGCCTGCTGAATATAGCGCAGTTCATCGCCGGTCATGTACGGCTTGTTGAACGGGATGGACAAGTCCGTCATTCGTTCCCCCGCCAGTACAGATAAACATGATCACCGCGCAAGCGCCAGGTCTTGAGCAACTGCCCCAGGCCCGGCGTTGGTGCTTCCGTCAGTATGTAGACGCCCTTTTCCCGGCCACGATACCACCATATCGGCTCACGATCCTGCCGCCAGACATCAATATAGGCCGCAATGGCCAGCCCTGTCGCCACATCATTCTGTGTGCGCAGCGGTGCATTGTCCGTCATATACATGATCTCTTCGGCCACGGCCTTCACATCGCGTTCAGGACGCCAGTCCTTGATATAGGGTAAAATC
>WFNX01000157.1 GCA_015488375.1 Mariprofundaceae bacterium
AAAGCACCTCCGGCCCGGTCATTGAACGACCCGGCGATCTGGCGGCCATGATCACCAATATCGAGCCCGGTGATGTGCTGTTCATCGACGAAATTCACCGCCTCAGCCCGCAGGTTGAGGAAATCCTCTATCCGGCCATGGAAGATTTCCAGCTGGATATCGTCATCGGCCAGGGCCCGGCCGCGCGTTCCCTGAAAATGGACCTGCCGCGTTTCACCCTGATCGGCGCCACCACACGTGCCGGCCTGCTGACCAATCCCCTGCGGGATCGCTTCGGCATTGTCGAGCGGCTGCAATTCTACAGCCACGAAGAACTGGCCCATATCGTCGCACGTTCAGCCTCGCTGCTGAATATCCGCACGGACAAGGAAGGGGCACTGGAAATCGCCCGTCGTTCACGTGGTACACCTCGCATTGCCAATCGCCTGTTGCGCCGGGTACGCGATTTTGCCGAAATCGAGCATGATGGCATCATCACCCGTGCGGTTGCCGATTCTGCCTTGCAGCGACTGGAGGTGGATATGCTCGGCCTTGATGCACAGGATCGCCAGTTGCTATTGAGCATGATCGACAAGTTCAATGGCGGACCGGTCGGACTGGACACACTGGCCGCTTCGATTTCCGAAGAAAAGGATACCATTGAAGATGTGCTTGAACCCTATCTGATGCAGGAAGGCCTGATCGCGCGCACGCCCAGAGGCCGCATCGCCACGCCGCTGGCCTATAGTCATCTGCAACGCGATCTGCCCGGCAACGAACGACAGGAGTCATTGTTATGACCGGCTTTATCCACAGCATGAATATTCGCGTATATTATGAGGACACCGATCATGGTGGCGTGGTATATTACGCCAATTACCTCAAATTCATGGAACGGGCGCGAACCGAATTCCTGCGCAGCGGCGGCATTGAACAGGACCGGATCGAACGCGAGCATGATCTGCTGTTTGCCGTAACGGAAGCCCATTTGCATTACCGCAAGCCGGCCCGTTTCAATGATCTGCTGCGCGTGGAAAGCCGCCTGATCCGCTGTTCGGGGGCGCAGGTTCATTTCGATCAGCGTATTTTTCATGAGCAACGCAATACCTTGCTGGTTGAAGGGCGCATTCGCCTGGCCGCCATCAATCGTGAAGGCCGCATTCAGCGCATTCCCGATGCTCTGCGTGACTTTTTTCGCCGCCACCTCTATCCGTTAAAGGAGCTTCCATGACCCAGGATTTATCCGTTATCCATCTGATTCTCAATGCCGGACTTGTCGTCCAGGGCGTACTGCTGTTGCTGCTGCTGCTTTCCGTTGCATCCTGGGCCATTATTGTCGGCAAATGGCGCTTTTACAGCCGCACACGGCAGGAAGCGGATGCCTTCACGCAACTGTTCTGGGGCGGCTCGGATATGGACACCGTACTGGCCGGCATTCCACAGCAATTCCCCAACAGCGTACTGCCCAATATTTTCCAGGCCGGCTATCGCGAATTCATGCGACAGCGCGCCGAATCCGCGCATCATACCGAAGGAAAGATCACTGCCGGCACCGGCCTGGAGGGCGTGCGTCGCGCCCTCGATGCAGCCTTCTCCCGCGAAATGGAACGGCTGTCACGCCATCTGGCCTTTTTGGCCACGGTTGGCTCCACCTCTCCGTTTATTGGCCTGTTCGGTACGGTCTGGGGCATTATGAATGCCTTTCAGAGCATTGCCCTGACGCATAACACCTCCCTGGCCGCGGTGGCACCGGGTATCGCCGAGGCCCTTGTGGCCACGGCATTCGGTCTGGTCGCCGCCATTCCGGCGGTGGTCGCCTATAACAAGTTCACCGCCGACCTGAAACGCATGGCCTCCAGCATGGAACAGTTCTCCAGCGAGTTCCTGAATATCATCTCGCGCCATATCAAGGATTAAACCATGTGGGCCGGAAGCAGCAAATGGGATAAAGACACCGAACCGATGGGGGAAATCAACGTCACACCGCTGGTCGATGTGATGCTGGTACTGCTGATCATCTTTATGGTTACCGCCCCCCTGCTGACCCAGGGCGTCAATGTGGACCTGCCGGATACGCAGTCCCCGCCCATGCAGCAAAATGTCGAACCACTGGTAATCAGCATCAAAAGCGATGGCAGCATCTTTCTGCAAAAACATGCCATCACGCTGGAGCAACTGGCGCCGCGTATTGCCGCCATGCGCAAGGAAAAGCCGGACCTGCCGGTATTTATCCGTGGTGATGCCAAAACCCCCTACGAACATGTCGCCCAGGTCATGGGTCGACTGGAAAGCGCCGGTATTCGCAAGGTCGGTCTGGTAACCGAACCCGAACGCCATTAACGGCGCCCTGCAGGCCATGTTCCGCATCCGCCCCTGCAGACATTGCGCATCAACAGCGATGCTATCCGTATGAGCAGGCATCCCTCCGCCTCATCCCGACACATATCGCATGACCCGGCAGATACAACCCGCCGGGATATCGCGATTGCCGTGCTGTTGCATGTGCTGGTTTTCGCCATGTTTGTCGCACTTGGTTACTGGCAGATGAAACACCGGCCGGAGCCGCTCAAACGGGTGCAGGTCACCATGATTTCAGCCGCCGATCTGGCCAGGATGCAACAGGCGGCCAGATCGGCGCCGCCCAAAACACCGCACCGGCAAACGCGGCCTGCCACGCCACCGGAGAAGAAAAAAGCGCAGCCCAAGCCCAAGCCCAAGCCCAAGCC